>JADFTO010000270.1 GCA_022560215.1 Pseudomonadota bacterium
CGCCGAAGTCAACGCCATGAAGGCGCGGGCGCGGGCCGCCGGCGAGGACATCATCGACTTCGGCATGGGCAACCCCGACCAGCCGACGCCGCCCCACATCGTCCGCAAGCTGACCGAGACGGTTCAGGACCCGCGCACCCACAGGTATTCCGCCTCGCGGGGGATTCCGGGCCTGCGCAAGGCCATTACCGCCTATTACGGCCGCCGCTTCGGCCTCGACCTGGACCCGGAGACGGAAACCATCGTCACCCTGGGCTCCAAGGAAGGGCTGGCCAACCTGGCCGCCGCCGTGACCAGTCCCGGCGACGTGATCATGGTCCCCAATCCCTCCTACCCCATCCACCAGTTCGGGTTCATCATCGCAGGCGCCTCGGTTCGCAACGTCCCGGTGAAGCCGGACGGGGACTTCCTGAAGGCCATGGATAGGGCGGTCCACCACAGCGTGCCGAAGCCGGCGGCCCTGGTGCTCAACTATCCGAACAACCCCACGGCCGAGGTGGCGGACCTGGATTTCTACGCCCAGGTGGTCGATTACTGCCGCCGCGAGGGCATCTACATCTTCTCCGACCTGGCCTATTCGGAGCTCTATTTCGATGGCCCCCCGCCGCCGTCATTGTTGCAGGTCCCGGGCGCCCTGGACATCGCCGTGGAATTCACCTCCATGAGCAAGACCTATTCCATGCCCGGCTGGCGGATCGGCTTCGCCACCGGCAACAAGCGGCTGATCGCGGCCCTGGCCCGCATCAAGTCCTACCTGGACTACGGCGCCTTCACGCCCATCCAGGTGGCGGCCACCGTGGCGCTGAACGGTCCCCAGGACTGCGTGGACGAGATGCGCGCCCTCTACCGCCGCCGCCGCGACGTGCTCATCGACGGGCTGGCATCCGCCGGCTGGGAGGTGCCCAGCCCGCCCGCCACCATGTTCGCCTGGGCACCCATTCCGCCCGCCTACAGGGAAATGGGATCGCTGAAGTTTTCCAAGCTGCTGCTGGAGGAGGCCAAGGTGGCGGTGTCGCCCGGCGTCGGTTTCGGCGAACACGGCGACGGTCACGTGCGCTTCGCCCTGGTGGAAAACCGCCAGCGCATCCGCCAGGCCGTGCGCTCCATCAAGGCTTTCCTGGGCGCCACCGGGATTGCGGAATCGAGGCGGATGACGGCCACATGACGGGGGCTGAGTCCATGAGCCAACCCCTCAGGATCGGCGTCGCCGGGCTGGGCACGGTGGGGGCGGGGGTGCTCCGGCTGTTGGCCGGCCACGGGGATCTGCTGGAGCGCCGCTGCGGCCGCCGCCTGCAGGTGGCCGCCGTCTCGGCCCGGGACAAGACTAAGGACCGGGGCGTCTCCCTGGACGGCATCCGCTGGCTGGACGACCCCATGGCCATGGCCGGCGACGGCGGCGTGGACGTGGTGGTGGAGCTGATCGGCGGTTCCGAAGGCGTCGCCAAGAACCTTTGCGAGGCCGTCATCGCCAACGGAAAACACCTGGTGACCGCCAACAAGGCCCTGCTCGCCCACCACGGGACGGCGCTCGCCCTGGCCGCCGAGGGGGCCGGCGTGACGCTCGGCTTCGAGGCGGCCGTGGCCGGCGGCATCCCCATCGTCAAGACCCTGCGCGAAGCCTTGGCCGGCAACGGCATCGGCCGCGTCTACGGCATCCTCAACGGCACCTGCAACTATATCCTGAGCGCCATGCGCGACAGCGGCCGGGAATTCGACGACATCCTCGCCGAGACCCAGGAACTGGGCTACGCCGAGGCCGACCCCAGCCTGGACATCGACGGCGTGGACACCGCCCACAAGGTGGCCCTCCTGGCCAGCCTGGCGTTCGGCTGCCAGGTGGATTTCGGGTCCATCCACATCGAGGGCATCCGCCACGTCACGCCCATGGACATCCGCTTCGCCGAGGAACTGGGGTACCGGATCAAGCTCTTAGGCATAGCCACCGTGACCGACGGCGAGCTGGAACAGCGGGTGCATCCCTGCATGGTGCCGGGCACGGCCCCCATCGCCACCGTCGAGGGGGCCCTCAACGCCGTCGTGGCGGACGGCGATTTCATCGGCACCCTGATGCAGGAGGGACTGGGCTCCGGCGCCGGGCCGACGGCCTCGGCGGTGCTGTCGGACCTGGTGGACATCGCCCGGGGGCGCGTCGTCCCCACCTTCTCGGTGCCCGCCCGCGAGCTCGGGAAAATCCCGGCCCGGCCCATGGACCGCCACCGGGGGGCCTATTACATCCGCCTGATGGTGGTGGACCGGCCCGGCGTCTTCGCCGACGTGGCGGCGGTGCTCCGCGATCACGACGTCTCCATGGAGGCGGTGTTGCAACGGGCCCGCGACCCGGGCGAGGCGGTGCCCGTGGTGATCATCCTCCACGAGACCCAGGAGCGGGAAATGGTGCGCGCCCTGGACGAGATCGGCGCCCTGGAGGCGGTCATCGAGCCGCCCTGCATGATCCGCATCGAATCTCTCTAGACGAGGGGCATAGACGCCCATGAACCTCACCGCCGACCGCAACCTGGCCCTGGAGGCCGTGCGCGTCACCGAGGCCGCCGCCCGCGCCGCCTCGCGCCTGATGGGCCGCGGCGACGACCGCGCCGCCGACCAGGCGGCCGTCGAGGCCATGCACGTCGCCCTCGGCATGCTCGCCATCGACGGCACCATCCGCATCGGCGAGGGCGGGGACTCGGCTTGGCTTCACGTGGGCGGGAAGGCGGGCTCCGGCGAGGGGCCCAAGGTGGACATCGCCCTGATGGCCCTGGAAGGATCGACCATCATCGCCAAGGGGGAGCCCAACGGCCTGTCGGTCCTGGCCATGGCCGCCAACGGCGGGTTCCTGAAGGTCCCCGACATCTACATGGACAAGATCGCCGTCGGCGGCGGCCTGCCCGCCGACGTCGTCGACCTGGACGAGGAGCCGGGAAAGAACCTGGACGAGCTGGCCCGGGCCAGGGGCGTGGAGATCGGCGAGATCGTCGCCTGCATCCTGGACCGGCCCCGCCATTCCAAGCTCATCGCCAAGGTCCGCGAGGCCGGCGCCCGCATCAACCTGATCCGCGACGGCGACGTGAGCGGCGTCATCGCCACCGCCCCGAAGGCCGACAAGGCGCTCGACCGGGCGGTCATCAGCCCCGAAGCCCAGTTGGCGCAGCCCCTACAAGAAAAGGAGTGCATAGAATGCTTACTCGCGCCGCTATCCTAGCCCGAATTATTCATGACAACCATCGGGTTTGATCGGTGCGAGCGGCGTCAGCCGGGTTGACGGCGATTTTTCAAGGCTAATT
>JADFTO010000271.1 GCA_022560215.1 Pseudomonadota bacterium
CCTTGAAGTAAGGACCGCTGGGCGTTCATTGCCTGAGCAGGCTCTCAGGCATAAGCGCCGGCGCGCGGTCGCGCTTGCCAAAGGGCGGTTTAACAAGCTCAACGCCCTTTGGTATCAGCCCTTCTCGCCACGTTCCTGCACTACCTGGTCGGCCAGCTTGCCGGTCAGTTCCCGCAGGTTGTCGAAGCTCCATTCGTAGGTGCCGACGCCAAGGGTTATGGAGCGCAGCTCGTTGATCAGGTCGTGCATCTCGGCCTGCGGCATCAACGCCGAGACCTGGTCCCAATCCTTCCATCCGGCCTTGGCGTCGAATCCGAGAATCTGGCCCCGGCGGCCGCTGATCAGGCGTTGGATCTTGGAGGTGAATTCGTTGGGCACGGCGATCTTCACCTGGCAGAAAGGCTCCAGCAGCACCGGCTTGCAATTGGGCATGCCCTCGCGCATGGCCAGTTGGGCGGCGGCCCTGAACGCCATGTCGGAGCTGTCCACCGTGTGGTACTGGCCGTCGGTCAGGATCACCGCGATATCGACCACGGGAAACCCAAGGGGGCCGCCGCGGGCCAGGTAGTCCCTGACGCCGGCCTCCACGGACGGGATGTATTGCCTGGGCACGACGCCGCCGGAGATGGTGCTCTCGAAGGTGAAGCCCCCTCCCCGGGGCAGGGGCTTGATGTCGATGTGGACATCGCCGAACTGGCCGTGGCCGCCGCTTTGCTTCTTGTGGCGGGCGTGCTGGGAAATGGACTTCTGGATGGTTTCCTTGTAGGGCAGCGTCGGCCGGTGGGCCGTGGCGTCCAGGTTGAAGCGGTTGCGCAGGCGGTCGATGTTGATTTGCAGGTGCATCTCGCCCTGTCCCTTGAGGATCAGCTCTCCCGTGTCCTGGTTGGGCTCGTAGGAGAGCGACGGGTCTTCGTCCGTCAACTTGGCCAGCGAGCCGCTGAGCTTCACCTCGTCGGCGTGCTTTTCGGCCTGGATGGCGAGGGAATAAACGGGGCTGAAGGGATCGGGCCAGGCGCCGCCGACGGACGAGGGGGAGAGCAAACCGCCGGTCTTGACTTTCTCCAGGCGGCCCAGCGCCACCACCTCGCCGAGACCCGCCTTCGACAGCTTTTCCTGTTTCTGGCCGTGCAGGCGGAAGACGCCGCTGACCCGCTCGCCGCCCATGGTGTCGCCGTCGGCCACTTCGCCGCGCCACACCCGGACCAGGGACAGCTTGCCCGTGTGGCTGGCGTGCTGGGTCTTGAACACCTGCGCCAGCGCCTCTCCGCCGCCGTCGATGCCCAGCCTGGCGGCGGTCTCCTGCGGCCCGGGGGCCTCGTGGCGGAGCGCCTTGAGCAGGCGGCGGATGCCGTTGTCCCTTTCCGCCGAGCCGAAGAAAACGGGCACGATTGCCCCTTCCCGCAGGTCCCGGGTGAGGTTCGAATAGATCTCCTCCGTTGAGGGCACGGTGTCTTCGAGCAGTTCCTCGAGCAGGGTGTCGTCGAAGTCGGCCAGGGTTTCGAGCATCTCGTTGCGGGCCTCTTTGCCGCGTTCTTGGACGGTGTCCGGAATCTGGATCAGCTCCGAGGGCTTGCCCTCGTTCCAGCGGAAGGCGCGCTCGCTGACCAGGTCAACGTGACCGGTGATCTCGTCGCCTTCGCGGATGGGGATCTCGCGCAGCACCAGGGGGAGCTCGGAAACCTTCTGCAGGGCCTCGAAGACTTCCCGAACGCCGGTGGTGGCCGTGTCCATCTTGTTGATGAAGATGATGTGGGGGATGGCGTTGGCGGCCAGGAACTTCATCAGCGGCGCCAGGGTCAGGGCCTTGTCGGGTACGGGCTCGCAGACGATGACCGCCGCGTCCGACACCAAGAGCGCGTTGTAGGCATCCTGGACAAGTTCGATGGAACCGGGACAGTCGATGAAGGTCCAGGGGTCGCCCAGGTAGTCCGCGCTGGCGACGCTGAGCTCGGTGCTCATCTGGCGGGCCCGGGACTCAGCTGAGGAATCGCCGACCGTGTTCCCTTCCTTGATGGTGCCCTTGCGGGTGATGGCGCCGGTGGCGGCGAGAAGACTCTCGAGCAAGCTGGTCTTGCCGCTGAGATAGGGCCCGACCAGGGCCGCGCAGCGGGGCGCCGATGGTTCATTCTTGGACACTGTTTTCTCCCCCAGGTTCGAGACCGCCGTGCCGCTTCAGGCAAAGGGTAAAGTGCTCTCGCCGGGATGCAAGGAAAAAGGCTCCGGCACGGGCGGTCGCCCGGGAGCCCGGCAGCGGCGCCGTAAAACCGGGGGCGTCATGTGAATCACGGGGATAGCGGGGATAACCACCACATATTGTAAGGTGACCTTTAATCACCTCAGGCTGTAGTATGCTTGTCGGCCCACGCTGGCCGCCACGCGCCTAGCGGGCCGGGGAGCAATGAGACCGCATCATGGCCTTTTCGCCTGAATTTCTGGATGAGCTGCGGGCCCGGGCCGGGCTCGCCTCCGTCATCGGGCGGCGCGTGCGGTTGACCCGCAAGGGCCGCGAGCACCTGGGACTCTGCCCCTTCCACAAGGAGAAGACGCCGTCCTTCACGGTCAACGAGGAAAAGGGCTTCTACCACTGCTTCGGCTGCGGCGAGCACGGCAGCGTCATCGACTTCGTCATGAAGGCGGACGGGCTGCCCTTCCCCGAGGCCGTCGAGCGCCTGGCCGCCGAGGCCGGCATGGAGGTCCCGCCCGATTCGCCCGAGGATCGCGAACGCCGCGCCAGGAACAAGTCCCTATACGCCGTGATGGAGGCGGCGGCGGCCCGCTTCGAGGGCAGCTTGCGCATGCCCGAGGGCCGCGCCGCGCTTGCCTACCTTAAGGCGCGCGGCCTGGACGATGCCACCATCGCCGCCTTTCGCCTCGGCTTCGCCGTCGATTCCCGGGGCGGCCTCAAGTCCGCGCTGGCCCGCCAGGGCATGGAGCCCGAGACCCTGGTCGCGGGCGGCCTCCTCATCCAGCCCGACCAGGGCGACCCCTACGACCGCTTCCGGGGGCGGGTCATGTTCCCCATCGGCGACCGGCGGGGGAAGGTCATCGCCTTCGGCGGCCGGCTGCTGGGCCCGGGCGAGCCCAAGTACCTGAATTCCCCGGAGACTCCCCTGTTCAGCAAGCGCCGGGTGCTCTACGGCCTGGCCCAGGCGGCTCCTTGCGCGCATAAGGAGGGCCGCGTCATCGTCACCGAGGGCTACATGGACGTTATCGCCCTGCCTGGGGCCGGCGTTAGGTGCGCCGTGGCG
>JADFTO010000070.1 GCA_022560215.1 Pseudomonadota bacterium
GATCGTCGCCCTAGCCCGCAAACTCGCGATCGCGCTTTGGCTCTATCGGGAGCTGTCGGATGTAAGTTGATGCGATCCTCGCACGAGACATGGACCTCTTCGCAAGACCCGCTCAACACACGATGCGCAAAAAACAGAGACCGTGATGCAACGCATACCTAAACCACTTTGACATCATCCGGCTCATATAAGCGGACCTATGAGCTTATTGCCGGAAGGCCCGATCCGGCGTAGGCCGAGGAAATCCACGGCGAGTTAAAAACGACGGAAGAGGTGTGTCTGAATGACGAGAAAATTGGCCGAATGGGCTTCCGAACACTGTCAAATCACAAAAAACTGGCTGTCGGATGGCTGCGGAGACAAAACAAATTCGATGGCGGTGCCATTTTAGGTACCATTGCAATGGTTTTGAAGGTTATCTGGGAAATCTCGGAAGGTAAGGTGAAAGACCATGTCCATTCCCGCCATCGACGGCGAGCGTCTGTGGAGCACCTTGATGGAGATGGCGCGCTTCGGCGCCACGCCCAAGGGCGGCGTCTGTCGCCTGGCGCTGACAGACGAGGACAAGGCGGCGCGTGATCTCTTCAGCCGCTGGTGCGCGGAGGCGGGTTGCAGCGTCACCGTCGACAGGATGGGCAATGTCTTCGCCCGGCGATCCGGACGCGACGACGCCCTGCCGCCGGTGGTCATGGGCAGTCACCTGGACAGCCAGCCGACGGGCGGCAAGTTCGACGGCGCCTATGGCGTGCTGGCGGGACTGGAAGTCGTGCGCACCCTCAACGACCACGCCATCGAGACGGAGGCGCCCGTCGAGGTGGTCTCGTGGACCAACGAGGAAGGGTCGCGTTTCCAACCGCCGATGGTCGCCTCGGGCGTTTTCGCCGGCGCCTTCGACCTCGAAGAGTCCCTGGCGGCAAAGGACTTGGAGGGCAACACCCTGGGCGGTGAGTTGGCGCGCATCGGCTATGCCGGGTCGGCAGAGGTCGGCGGGCGACCCGTCGCCGCCTATTTCGAACCCCACATCGAGCAGGGCCCCATCTTGGAAACCGAGGGAAAGGTCATCGGCGTCGTGACCGGCGCCCTGGGGCAGCGCTGGTACGAGGCGACCGTGACCGGCCAGGAGACGCACGCCGGCCCGCCGCCCATGGACGTGCGCCGGGACGCCCTGGTCGGGGCGGCGCGGATGATCGGCGAGGTGCGCCGCATCGGCGTCGAGCATGCGCCCGACGGCCGATCGACGGTGGGCTTCGTGACGGTGCATCCCAACTCGCGCAACGTCGTCCCGGGCAGCGTCTTCTTTTCCGTCGACCTGCGCCATCCGGACGATGCCGCGCTCGCCGCCATGGGCGAGGCACTGCGCGAGGCCTGCAACGCGGTGGCAGGCGACGAGGGTCTCGAGGTCAAGCTGGAGGAGATCCTGTATTTCCCCGCCCAGCCCTTCGACCCGGACTGTGTCCGGGCGGTGCGCGAGGGCGTTGAGGCGCTTGGCTACGCCCATCGGGACATCGTCAGCGGCGCCGGCCACGACGCTGTTAACCTGGCGCGCGTGGCGCCGACGGGCATGATCTTCGTGCCCTGCGAGGGCGGCATCAGCCACGCCGAGATCGAATACGCCAAGCCCGAAGACCTGGCGGCGGGCTGCAACGTGCTGCTCTACGCCGTCCTCGAGCGCGCCGGGGCCTGACGGCCCCGCGAGTGCTACACCTCCCCCTCGCTCTTCAGCTTGAGGAGAAATCGCCGCAGGGTCGCGTTGTACGTTTCCGGTGCTTATCCCCTTCTTCCTAGGACCCAGATGCTCAGTTTCTCTAACTAAACATTTGGATCCGGTTAAGGGGGGCAGGTCATTAGGAAGCGTCCGCTGACTTCGAAAAACGGTACTCGATCGCCTCCACATCGCGGACACCGCTCAGCGTCACCAAGCAGAGCTACAAGCTTGAGGATATCCGGGTGATGACCTAGGACCGGCTGCGCAACATGGTGGCCCTGGTCAATGCCGCCGCCTTCTTCACCGCCGTCGTGCTGGGGACCAAGGTCAAGCTCCAAATCCTCGCCACCCACCTCCTCAGGGCGGCAAAGAGGCTGTTTGGCATCCCAGACTTCCGATACTACGCCCTCGCCGACGGCATTGCCGAGGTCTGTGCCAGGAGCCCCCGGCGATCACCGGCCAGCACCGCCGATCCACCCCAGCTCAGACTCGCCCTGCCGTAAAGTTTTTGGAGAATGTCCTGTCAGATAAGCCGATTGACTCATAATCTATAATCATCATAAAATATTTTTCAAAGAAACTTTCGCAATCCGAAAGAAAAAGTGCAGATTTTTAGTGGGTTGCAATAATGGCCGGCACCGGAAAAGTTGGCGTGGGCTGAAAAATCAATGCTGAGGAGAAGAGGCCAACCTTAATGAACGGCGCCGAAAATTCAAAAAGTAACATTCAGTCCCTGGCCAAGGGATTCCGGGTGTTGGAAGTGTTCGACGCCAATAATCTGGAAATGACGTTGACTGAAATTGCCGTTTTGGCGGAGCTTGATGCCGGAACCGTTTTCCGTATCGTCAATACGCTTCTCATGCTGGGTTACCTTGAGCGCGGCGAAGGCAAGAAACGTTACCGTCTGTCCATCAAGGTTCTCGATCTCGGCTTTCACGCCATCGGTCGGCGCGACATGCGTGACTTGGTGCGGCCCTATCTGCGCTCATTGGTCGGCGAGGTCAGCGAGGCCGCCAGTTTGTGCGTCCTCGATAGCGCCGACGTGGTTTTTGTGGAACGGGTTCATGCTGGTCTGGTGCGGCTCGGAGTCGATATTCGGATCGGTTCGCGCATTCCAGCCTATTACACGGCTATCGGGCATAGCATTCTGGCTTATCTTTCCAAATCCGAAGTGAAACGAATCCTCGGCATGCGTGAAAGGGTGAAGCTGACCCCCCTGACAACGACGACCCATGCTGAAATCGAGGAGCGTTTGGAATTTGTACGCCGGCAAGGCTACGCCCTTTCCGACCAGGATGCCGCCCCGCTTCTGCGTATTATCGCCGCCCCAATCATGGATACGGACGGTCATCCCCTGGCCGCCCTCAGCGTCGCCGCGCCATCGCTTCACATGAATGTAGAACAGTTTGTCGAGAAAGCCGCCGAACCGGTGTTGCGGGCGGCGGCAGAGATCGGCAAAGCCTTGAGCATAAGCGGATCGGCGGTCGCGGCCATCGGATCCGCTTTCCGCTAAGGCCCTGCAAATCTGACGGAATATCAAATTAGGAGAAGAAAAAAATGGCAATAACAGCACCTTACCGCGGGGTCCTGCCCGCCATGCAGCTCCCGTACAATGACGATCTTTCGATCGATGAACCGGAACTGCGGCGTTTCTCGAACTGGCTGGCCAGCCATGATGGCATCGGCGGGCTGGTCACCAACGGTCATACCGGTGAAGTCTTTGCGCTCTCGCCTGCTGAACGGGCTCAGGCCACGCGCATTGCCGCCGAGGCGGTTGACGGTAAAGTGCCGATCGTTTCCGGCATCTGTGCCGAAGGCGTTAACGAAGCCGTAGAGCATGCCGGAATGGCCAAGCAGGCCGGTGCCTCCGGTCTGCTGATCATGCCGCCGCATTACTGGCTCCGCTTCGGAATGCAGCCGGAATATGTCATCGACCTTTTTACCACGATCGGTAAAGCCGTTGATATCAATCTAGTCGTCCACGTCTACCCGGCCTGGACGAAAGCCTCTTATTCATCCGAGCTGTTGGGTGAACTCGCCAAGCTTCCGTGGGTGACGACCTTTAAAGTCGGCACCCGCGAGATGTCCAAATACGATGCCGATATCCACGCCATTCGAGAAACCGGCGAGGATGTGACCATTCTTACCTGTCACGATGAATATATCTTGACCTCGATGGTTCAAGGCGTGGACGGCGCCCTGGTCGGCTTCGGCTCGTTCATCCCGGAACTGATCACGGCGCTTTATGCCGCCGTCCGTGAAGGCGACCTGAAGAAAGCCCAGGAAATCCAGGGCCGTATTTATCGCCTTAAACAGGTGGTCTATGCCGCTGGCGAGCCCACCAGCGATGCCCACGCCCGCATGAAGGTGGCCATGTATTACGCCGGACGGCTCAAATCGACGACGGTCCGTCCGCCGACCCGACTGCCGGCCGGCGAACATTTGAACCGGATTAAGCAGGCAGTCCAAAACGCAGGTTTGCTGCAAAACGAAGCCGCGGAATAAATCGAACTGCGAATGATAAAGGCCCAAACAATGGAGAACACGATGAAACCATCGATCATGAAAAAGATGACGGCTGCGGTAGTCGCCGCCGGAATTCTGATGCCGGCAATGGCCCAAGCAGAAACCATCAAAATCGGTACCATGCGTCTGGGGACGGCCTGGTACGTATTCGGGGCGACACTCTCGCAACTGCTCAATAAGTACATGCCGGATGCCAAAGTCGAGGTCGTCGCCCGTGGCGGCGGCAAGGGCAATCCAATTTCCGTCAGCAAGGGAAAAGTCCAGATTGCCTTGTCCAATGTGGCCACCTCGGTCTGGGCCTATAACGGCCATCCGGTGGTTTACAAAGGCATCAAGTACTCCAACATCCGGGGTTTGGTCGGTGGACTTAACTCGGTCTGGGTCAACGCCATGGTCAAGGAAGAATACATCAAGAAGACCGGCAACGACACCATGGAGAAAATCTTCGGCTCCGGAAAGCCGGTGCGTATTGTCATGAAACCCGAAGGAAGCTCGATCCCGGTGGTCGCCGACATGATGATGGAAGCCCTCGGTTCCAGCCGGGACCAGGTCGAGAAAGACGGTGGCAAGATCATCCAGGTCGGGGCCAAGCAGATTCCGGCCCTTTTACGGGACGGCCGCGCCGATCTATACTTTGAGGTCGGTCTCAAAGGCCATGGGACGGTGACCGAGGCAACGCTCACCAGCGATCTTCGCTTCATGGACATGCCAGACAAGGTTCTCAGCCAGTTGTCCAAACAGGGTTTGGCGGCGAAGCCGATGCCGGTCTGGTTCAAGGGACAGACCAAACCGACCATGAGTGTCGATATGGGAACCATGCTTATCGTCAACGAAAGCATGTCGACGGAAACTGCTTACACGATAACCAAAATCATCATTGAAAATAAAGCGGCCATGGCCAAAGCCCACAAAGCGTGGGCCCGGTTCAAGCCGGAAGACGCCTGGAAGCCGGAGAATAACGGAATTCCCCTGCACCCCGGCGCCATCAAGTACTACAAAGAACGGGGTTGGATGTAATATTCCGAACCCGGTAAAGATCAGACGGGGGCGGACCGTATACTCCGCCCCCGTTTCTTTTAACTCATGAATTAAATAAACACTGTTATGAGCCTTGCAAGCAACGTGAACGGACTACGGTTTTTGATCGGACTGGGTTCGCTCGGATTCCAGTTGTTCATCATCTTCTACCCGCAGGTCCCGATGTTTCAAAGGCCGCTGCATCTGACCCTGGCGATTATCCTGGTTATTTTGTGGACGCCGCTGAAATCTGCACGGCTGGGTCGCAAATTATGCGGACTGATCGACGCCTTGCTGATCTTGGTGGCGATGGCGACGCTGGTTTATTACATGCAGGATATCGTGCGCCTGACCAGCCGCATGGAAACCATCGACGACATCTTCCTTTATGACAAGGTTTTGGGCCTCGCCGTTATACTGGTCCTGCTGGAAGCAGTCAGGCGTATCGTCGGCTGGATGCTGTTGGGGGTGATCCTTTTCTTCCTCTTCTACGCCTTCGCCGGACAGTGGTTTCCGGGCTGGCTGGCTTTTCAAGGATTCGGCTTTGGAGAGATGATCGAAATTCTGACCATGAGCGCCAACGGTATTCTTGGCATCACGACGGCGACCTCGGTTCAGTTTGTCTTCTATTTCGTAGTCTTTGGGGCCATTTATTCAGCGACCGGCGGCGGCCAATTATTTATCGACATCGGCATGCGCGTGTCGGGCCGCCACCAAGGTGGCGCGGCCAAGGCGGCCATCGTTTCATCGAGCCTGATGGGCAGCATTTCCGGCAGCGCGGTGGCCAATGTGACGGCCACCGGTATCTTCACCATTCCGCTGATGCGACGGTCGGGTTACACCGCCGAGACGGCGGCGGCCACCGAGGCCATTGCCTCGACCGGCGGACAGCTGATGCCGCCGATCATGGGCATTGCTGCTTTTGTGATGGCCGAATTGTTGCAAATTTCTTATGTCAAAGTGGCCCTGGCCGGCATCATCCCGGCCCTGGCTTTTTATTTTGCGATCTATATTTATGTCGACTTCCAGGCCCGCAAGAGCGGCATCGGCACCTTGAAGGCCGAGGATTTCAAGGATACGAGGCCCATTCTTCCGCGACTTCATTTATTGCTGCCGCCGATAGTCCTTATCATTATGTTGATCTCCGGTTACTCGGCCACCTATTCGGCGGTGATCGCCTCGGCCACCGCCATCGCCATGGCTTATGTCAAGCGCGAGAACTGGCTGGGACCCAAAGAACTGATGGATGTGGTTCGCAACGCCACCCGCCAAGCCGCCGAAGTGGCCGTGCCGATCGCCGCCATCGGCATCATTATTTCGGTATCCATTCAATCCAATCTGGCCCTTAAATTCGCCTCCGGACTGATTGATCTAAGCGGCGGCGCCCTGATCCCCGCCATGCTGCTCATCATTGTCGGCTGCATCATCATGGGCATGGGGTTGCCGACGGTGGCGGCATATATCATCGGCGCCATCCTGTTTGTTCCGGCCTTGCTGAATCTGGGCATTCCGGAACTCTCGGCGCATTTCTTCGTCATGTACTACAGTGTGCTGTCCATGGTGACGCCGCCGGTGGCCCTGGCCTCCTATACGGCGGCCGGGGTGGCCCGGGCCAATACCTTGAAAACCAGCCTGCTGGCTTTCAAATTCTCCATGGTCTCATTCCTGGTGCCGTTCGCTTTTTCCTTTAACCCGGAACTGCTGGGCCAAGGCACAGCAGACCAGATAGCCCTCGCCCTGGTCTCGTTGCTGACCGCCACCGCCGCCTGGTCGGTAGCCTTTGTCGGCTACATACGCACTCGCATCGGCCTCTTCGAACGGGGCCTGTTCGCCGTTTTGTCGGTGCTGAACATCTTTTCGGAGATGGGCACGATTTACTGGGCGATCGGTTTTGGCGGCTCCATCGTGCTCTTCATATGGTGTCTGGTTGTGCGTAAGATGATCTTCAAGGAATCCCCCGGCCAAGCGGATGCCGGCTAGGGTTATGAACCGTGCCGAGCAGCCCGACCAGCGGCTTCCCGTTTCGTTGATCACCGGCTTTCTGGGCAGCGGCAAGACCACCCTGATCAATCATCTGGTGCATCATCCGGCGATGGCGGAGGCCGCCGTCATCGTCAATGAGTTCGGCGAGATCGGCATCGATCACACCCTCATTGAGCGAAGTGACGAACATACCATCCTGCTGGGTACGGGCTGCCTGTGCTGCACGGTCCGCGGCGATCTGGTCGATACCCTTGGCGATCTTTCGGTGCGCCGCCTAAAAGGCGAGGTGCCGCCCTTCGCGCGGCTGGTTATCGAGACCACCGGTCTCGCTGATCCCGCCCCCATCCTGCATACCCTGATGAGCGTGCCGGTGGTGGCGCGCTATCGCCTGGACACGGTCATCACCACCGTCGATGCCGTCAATGGCTGGGCGACCCTGGATCATCACCAAGAGGCGGTGAAGCAGGCCGCCGTGGCCGACCGCCTGGTGCTAACCAAAACCGACTTGGCCGCCCCGGCAACCGTCGAGCCATTGCTTGAACGCCTCAGCCGCCTCAACCCGGCAGCCACGGTCATGCCGGCGATCAACGGCGATATCGATCCGGAGGTTTTGTTCGGCAGTCTGCAATTCAATCTGGAGACCAAGACCGAAGAGGTCAGGCGGTGGTTGAATGACGAGGCTTTTGCCGGCCCGCACACAGCCCACGATCACCCGGCAACCGGTCCCGATGTTAATCGACACCACCAAGACATCCGGTCGTTCTGCCTGATCTTCGACCAACCGCTGAAGTGGAACGAGTTCGCTGCCTGGCTGGATACCCTGGTTGCCAACGAGGGCGAACACTTGCTGCGGGTCAAGGGCCTGATCAATGTCGAGGGCATCGATGAGCCGGTGGTCATCCACGCCGTCCAGCACCTATTCCATCCGCCGGCCCGCATCGCCGCCTGGCCCGATGAAGACCGGCGCTCGCGGATTGTTTTTATCACCCGTGGCCTTGAGCGCAGCAAAGTCGAGGAAACATTGACCCGGTTGCAGGCTTCTCTCGCCGAGCCGATTGAGGATAACGACCAACCAATCAAACGGCATGTTGGTTGAAATTGAAGAAAGTAGGAAAAACAATGATCGATACAATCATCGTAAATGGAACCGTGATCACCGCTACCGGCCAAAGCCAGGAATCCATTGGCATAAAAGACGGGCTGATCGACGACCTATATGAACCGGGTTCCGAGCCCGACGCCGCCGAGACCATCGATGCCAAGGGGCTCGCTATTCTCCCCGGCGTCGTCGACATGCATTGCCATCACCGCCAGGGCTCGGAGACCGGCGGCTACGAATACAAAGAAACCATCGAAAGCGCCACCATCCAATGCGCCGCCGGCGGTGTTACGACGTCGGTCGCCATGCCCAACGTGACGCCGCCGCCGAATTCGCTGAAACTCTATGAGGACCTGCTGAAGGTTTATGAAAAAAGCGCCGTCGTCGACTACAACGTCAACCCGGCTGGCACCGTTACTTCGGAAATACCCGGCCTGTCAAAGACCGGACTGGCCGCCTTCAAGATTTTCATGGTGGTCGACACCGGCCGCGATTATCCCCACATGCCGGGCATCGGTATTCATGACCACGGTAAATTGATGGAGGCCATGGAGGCCTGTGCCGCCGTCGACGTGCCGCTTATGGTGCATCCCCATGACCAGGCACTGATGGCTCACATCGAACAGCAATTCTGGGACCGTGGAGAGCGCGATGCCCTGGCCTACGCAAAGGCCTATTCCGCCCATGACGGCGTCATCTGGGATAGCGCCATCAGTACATTGCTGCGGATTCAAAAAGCCACCGGCGTGCATCTGCATCTGCTCCACATTCAGACCGCCGGCAGCGTCGAACTGCTGCGTCAGGCCAAAGCCGAGGGTCAGCGGGTAACGGCGGAAATCAATCCCTGGGCGCTTTTTCTGGGCAATGACTGGTCGGCGATCGAACGGCTTGGATCCTATGCCCTGTCCTATTACGTACCGGAGAAAAACACGCCGGTCCTGTGGGAGGCCTTCAACGACGGCACCATCGACATCATGGCCAGCGACCACGCGCCGCACACCCGCGAGGAAAAAGAAGTCGGCTGGACCGACGGCTGGAAAGCGCATACAGGCACACCATCGACCCAGCATTATATGAGTTTTCTGCTCGATGCTGCGGCGCAGGGAAAAACGACCCTGGAACGGATCGTTGAAGCGACTTCGACCGCGCCCGCGGATATCTTCGGCATGCAGGGTAAGGGCCATATCGAGCCCGGCTATCATGCCGATTTGGTGCTCTGTGACCTTGAAGCTGAATCCGAAATACGTGATGAAGATACGCTCGGCCTCATCGGCTGGTCGCCTTATGCCGGGTGCTCCGTAAAAGGTATTCCGGTGAGGACCATTCTGCGCGGTAAGACAGTGTTTGCTGACGGCAAAGTCACAGCCAAACCCGGCAACGGCCAGTATGTCACGGCCCGGCACCCGGCCGCATAAACGGCGGGGTTGATGGCATGGCGGAAGACGCCAAACCGGGGTACTGTCATGTATGGACGCCCCCGGTGTTGCAAGGGGAAAACTGACTTGAATCGGCGGTAGAGCTTGCAGTCATGTATCCGGCCTTTTCGCTGCGGTACGCTGACCGCTGGCCCTGATGGAATCCGAAAGATCGACGCCCAGTCAGACTAACGAGCTTGATGCTCGGACAATGCCTCGGGTTTGGCCGATCTCGGGTGGAACCCTGTTTCGCCATCAAATCGTCGTTACCCTCGCAAGTTGGCTGTAGGGCGCAAAAACTTGATCTGTCATGTTATGCGGCAAGATCGTACACGTGATGTAGCCCACCGAGTACGGATCTCGCGATGACTTGGACATCCGCCACCTTGAGGCTGGCCGTCTCCGAGGCGCGCAACCCCGCCGCATAGGCGGTCGTCAACGCGGTGCGCGTCTTTAAGCTTGGCACCGCCTCGAGAAAGTGCACCACCTCGTCCGCCCCGAGGATCACCGGCAACTTCCTGGGCTCGCGCGCATAGGCGATCCGCTCCGGTATCTCGGGCCGGTTCAGCGTCACCCCGTAGAAGAACCGCAGCGCGCAGACCGTCTGATTGAGCGCCGGCCAGGATATCCCCCGCGACACCAGGTAAACTTGGAAGGCGCGGACATCCTCGATATCCAGGCGATCCGGCGAACGGCCAAAATAGCGGCTGCACTTGGCCACCGCATGGAGGTAGGATCGCTGCGTGGCCGGCGACAGATTGCGCACCGTCATGTCTTCGATCATGCGGCGGCGCAAGGGGCTCACTCGTGGGCGAGGGTCGGTCATGGGAGGTCTCCTGATCAAGGGTTGAGCTTCGATACTCAAAACCCTTCCATCAGGAGACCAAACCCGCCAGCCCCATAACCCCAATCCCGCGTCAGCGGGTTCGTTCAATCCCAAATCACAAGAAAACCACCGCCAAAACCATGATTTCTTGCAAACTCCGTTACTTCAAATCCGTCGAAACACAAGCCGGATCAACGGTGTCAGAGTTCTTCACAGGGGACTACTGAAGCACGTCTTTTCACTTGGGAGGGCTTAGGGTCTTTCGACCTCGGTGACGAAAAGGCGAAAACTGCTGGCCTGTGCGGCGCGGTCGGCGCGCGAGATGAGATCGAAGGCGGGACTCCCGGGGACAAGGCCGGCGAGCAAGGCATCGTAGACCTGGGTGTCGTAATAGTGGTCGGGAAAGACTTCAAGCCACAGGCGCGCGCGGGTGTAGTTCAGCCAGGGCAGCGTGAGCGTGGCGGTCCCGCCAGGTAATAGGCGGCTGTCTCGGCGCTCGATCCAGCCGCCCCCACTGTAACTCACTTCTCGCACGATGACGTGCTGGACGGCACTGTCGGGCACCTCATATCCGGCGGCGTCGAGGAGCACGCCGCGCATTTCCACCCGGGGTATCACATATGTCGGAAACGCGTGTCCGACGCCGGTGTTGGTGAGGGAGAACC
>JADFTO010000001.1 GCA_022560215.1 Pseudomonadota bacterium
TTCCGATACCCGGCCAGTAGGCACGGCATCGTGCTCAGATCGTCGGGTCAGCGCCTTGGGACGGCCTGGGCTCATTCTTTCCCCGGGGGCGGTGGGCCCGCTCAATCATCTGGCGGACCTGGCCGCTGCGGCCTCGCCGCCTGGAGGATGGTAACAAAAAATGACGGAAGATACCCCCCGTCAGGGGAGCACCTTCCGTCTTGTGATGTCCTGTCTTGCAAGCAAGACCTAGCATCGCAGCCCACTGTCCCAGCCACCGTGGCGCGAAGAGCTGAGCGAGTCGCTGCGAAGCTGCCGCATCACGCGGGAGACTACGTCTTCCGCTTCTTACGGCGTTTCTTTGCGGCTTTCTTCTTGGGGGCGGCTTTCTTCTTCTTGGTCGCCTTGCGCTTCTTGGTCGACTTCTTGGCCGCCTTGCGCTTCGTGGTCGACTTCTTCGCAGCCTTCTTCTTACGACGTTTCGCCATGGACATCACCTCCTTTCTGTCCGGGAATCGTAACACGTCCACCAGTCGTGTCAAAAAAAATAAAAAAAATTTCGATTTTTTTTTGGCGGCTCAATCGGGTGCCTGCGCGACGATTCCGTCGGTAGCGCGCATGGTTGCGCTTACCACCATCTGGACCGTTGTGTTTCGCGCCCAGTATTTCGTCGGATGATTCACGCCGCGCACTCGATCGAACCACGATCGGAATCACGGAGACGCATTTGCCCGGCCCGTCGCACGGTTTATGTGCGCACACGGCGTCGGATGCGCAGCGGTCCGACTACGTCGACACGAGGAGCTTGCGTCGGGCACAAGCAGCTTGCACGATGCAGTCCGATTTGAGGGCGTCGGGGGGAGTGCGGTGGTGGAGCAGCGATGATGGCGCGCCGCGCGATGGGCAGCGGATGACCTTCGTCGAGTATTGGACCTGGGATGCCAAAGCCGGCAAATACCGCACCTGGTACTTCAGCGACTGGGGCGAGTTCGGCGGCGGTTGGGTCACCTCCGCTACGGATGGCAACAAATACAGAATGACCGGGAATGGGCAAGATGCCAAAGGCAACAAAACGGGCGGCTCGGGAACCATGACGTTCACCGACAAGGACACCCTCGAATGGACCTGGAATGAGAGCGGCCCCGAGGGCAAGATGGAGTTCAAGGGCACCATGAAGCGCAAGCGCTAGCACCTCGTTTCCGAAGCTCTCTGACTAGCTGAGCCGCGGGCTTTAGCCCGCGCGATGCCGGGATCGCCGTGGCGTCGGCGACTTTCGTGAATTCGCGCAGGCTAAAGCCTGCGGCTCGGCGCTTCGCCCCTACATTCGTCGGCATTCTTGACGTAAGATGGCTCGGACGCAAGATCGCTCAACACGAAGGATACCCAACCATGTCCGACATTTCATCCATAACGGCTGCCGAACTGGCTGAGCGGCTCGGAGGGACGCTTGAGGGTGACGGCGCGATCGTGATTTGTGACGTCACCGTGCTCGACAAGGCTGGACCGGACGACCTCTCATGGGTCGGTACGCCGGACCTCCTGCCCAAAGCGGTGGAATCCAAGGCGGGCGTCGTGCTGGTGCCCCAAGGATGTTCGTTACCGCCGGGACGGACCGCGATCGGTGTGGCTGATCCCGATGCGGCGCTGGCTGATGCCCTGGGCATCCTGGCTCCGCCGAGTGATCCGGTCGAACCCGGTGTTCATCCGACAGCTACGGTGAGCCCGGACGCAAACGTCACCGGGGCGTCCATTGGTGCCCACGTGTATGTTGGCCGCAGTGCGGTGGTCGGTGAGGGCACACAGCTATGTCCGGGCGTCTACGTGGGGGCGTGGTCAAAGATCGGGCGAGACTGCGTATTGTGGCCGCACGTTGTGGTCCGCGAGCGCATTACGATCGGTGATCGCGTCATCATTCACCCCAACAGCACGATCGGTGCGGACGGTTTCCGCTATCTGTTTAGAGAAGGACGACACCGGAAGATTCCGCAGATCGGGACCGTGGTTATCGAGGACGACGATGATGAGCTTCAGTCCCATCATGACCGAGGTGGCGATCTCCGAATTCAGCATCAGGTAGCTGCCGTCGCCGACCAGCACGAAGACCTCGCGCGAGGGGTCGGCCATCTTGACGCCGAGGCCGCCGGCGATCTCGTAGCCCATGCAGCTGTAACCGTATTCCAGGTGATAGGCGCCGGGACCCGACGCCCGCCAGAGCTTGTGCATCTCTCCGGGCAGGCCGCCGGCGGCGCAGACCACCACGTCCCGGGGGCCGGCGCATCTGTTGGCGGCGCCCAGCACCTGGGCGTCCGTGGCCAGGGTTGCGTTGCCGGGCCGGGTGGCTTTGTCGGCGGCGAGGCGCCACTCGGCCGCCAGCTCCGCCGCCCTGGAAGACCAAACCTCGGGCGCCCGCCAGCCTGCGGCGGCGGCGGCCAGCGCCGCGATCCCCCGCTTGGCGTCGGCCACCAGGGGCATGGCGCCGTGCTTGACGGCGTCGGGGGAGGCCACGTTCAGCTGGACGAGCCGCAAGTCAGGGTTCTGGAACAAAGACCGCGACGCGGTGGTGAAATCCGACAGCCGGGTGCCGATGGCCAGCACCAGGTCCGCTTCTGAGGCCAAGGCGTTGGCGGCGCCGGTCCCGGTAACGCCGAGGGCGCCCGACTGGCAGGGGTGGTCCCAGGGAAGCGCGCCCTTTCCGGCCTGGGTCTCGGCGACGGGGATGGCGCGGTCTTCGGCGAAGCGGGCGAGATCCTCGCAGGCCAGCGAATAATGCACCCCGCCGCCGGCGATGATCAGCGGCTTTTGCGATTCCTTGAGGGCGTCCGCCGCCGCCTTGAGTTCCTCATCGTCGGGGCCGGGGCGGCGCAGGCGGTGGACGCGGGGGGCGAAGAATTCCTCGGGATACTCATAAGATTCGGCCTGCACGTCCTGGGGAAGGGCCAAGGTGGCGGGACCGCATAGCGCCGGGTCCGTCAAGACCTCCAAGGCCGCGGGCAGGCTGCTCAGGATCTGTTCGGGCCGCGTGATCCGGTCCCAGTAGCGCGACACCGGCCGGAAACAGTCGTTGGCCGTCACCGTGGGGTCGCCGAAGTCCTCGATCTGCTGGAGCACCGGGTCCGGCCGGCGGTTGGCGAAGACGTCGCCGGGAAGCAGCAGGACGGGGAGCCGGTTGACGTGGGCCAGGGCGGCGGCCGTCACCATGTTGGTGGCGCCGGGGCCGATGGACGACGTGCAGGCCATCATGCGCCGCCGGTTGCAGGCCTTGGCGAAGGCGATGGCCGCGTGGGTCATGGCCTGCTCGTTGTGGGCGCGAAAGGTGGGCAGCCGGCCGGCCATGCCTTGGAGCGCCTCGCCCAGACCGGCCACGTTGCCGTGCCCGAAGATGGCGAAGACGCCGGCGAACAGCGCCATCTCCTCACCGTCGTACACGGTCCGCTGGGCGGCCAGATAACGCACCAGGGCCTGGGCCATGGTGAGCCGAAGGGTGCTCATTGTTAGGTCCCTCCCTCCTCTTATAAGATTGCCAGACTACTCCCTTTCACGCCAGAGGGAGACCAGGCGTTCGAAAGCGCCGGCCATGGCCTCGACGGCCGACCGGTCGCCCGTTTTTCCGCCGAGCCAGGCCTCGGCCGGGCCGCCGAAGATGCTGTGCCCGATACGGATCGGCCGTCTCTATGCCACTCCTGGCAACATGAAACCACGGATGACCCGGACAAGATCCTGGTACCCGCCGATGAAACCCGAAAGGGTCTTCTTGGTCGGCCCGAATCCGTCGAATTCGCTTTGAGCCATCCCTTCTTCCTCGTACGCCCTGCGGAAATCGACGAACTTTTCCAACAGTCCGTCGATGACGTCGGTGTCTACCGGGTTGTCGATCCGGGAGATGACCTCGATGTCCGAGGCGTTGAATCTCTTCTGCCACTTGTGGGTCAACGTCACGACCATGTCGGCGCCGACGAATTCGGACCAATGCATGTGATGGCGCGTCGCCGCGGCGAGCAGCCGGGGGGTGTAGCGCCGCTCCTTGAAAAGGCGGTACGCTTTCTTCATGACGGCCACCCCGGCCCAGTCCAAATGCGCCGGATCCGTGACGATGCCGTCGTCATTGGCCACTTGCTTGAGCCAATCATCGAGGCGCCCGACCATGATCGTGCACACGGGTCCCATCCGGGATACGTCCTCGCCGGCCTTGCGTCGCCGCTCGATCCCTCTTCCCACGGCTTCGGCCACCGCCACCGCCTGGGGAACGCTAAAGCAGACCGTCGCGTTGATGCTGACGCCGCGGAAGGACGCCTCTTCGATGGCCGCCACGCCGGCCTCGGTAACCGGAATCTTGACGATCATGTTGGGAGCCAGGCCGTCGAAGTAGACCGCCTGCTCGACCATCAAATCGGCATTCCGGTAGTATTGAGGATTGGTCTGAATGGAAAGCCGGCCATTTTTTCCTTTTTCCCGCTCGAAGATGGGGAGCAACAACTCGGCGCACTTGATCGACATCTCTTCGGTGAGTTTCCACGCGATCTCGTCTTCCGTTGCCCTCGGTCTTTCCGCGATGAGCTTTATGATACGGGGCCCCCACAGGTCCATCTCCTGCTTTAGCACTTCACCGACAATCGACGGATTGGCCGTTGCCCCGACGGCGCCATTCTCGATCGCGTAAGTCAGCTCGGAGGTGGAGCAGGAGTCGTTCCAGAGATCGGTGTCGGTGGTCGAGACCATTTTGTGTAGCGGGCTCTTGAATTCATGTTCATCCATCTGAAAGAGTTCCTCTTGTTCGCAGCGCCATCCCGCGATCTGCGTCCCGAACGGGTGCGTTGACGTCTGCCGTGCCTTGATTCCACCTGTTCGCCATAGAGGTCCACCGATGACCGCCCGAGGCAGATCAGGTCGAGCTCAACCCTCGTCCTCCCGGCCGGCCGGGCGCCAGAACTCGGCCCCGTCGTCCATGATCCAGCGGTGTTCCTCGGTGAACTCGGGAACCGTGTAGGGCTTGCCCGGCAGGTGACGGATGACCCATGAATAGTACATGCCGTACCCCGGGGCGGCGCACTGGGCGTGGTCGCGGCCGTCGATTATCTTGACCGTGTCGTACTGCCTGACCTTCAGCACCGTCTCGCCCAGCTCGGCGTGGCCATACCCCTGGGGCTCGGTGAACCGGTAGTGATAGATTTCCGGCTGCGGATGGTGGTGGGGCGGGTAGCTGGACCAGCGGCCGGGCATGGTCACCACTTCGCCGAGGACCAGTTGGGCTTCCGCCTCGGAATTGGAGCCGTCGAAGATGGTGCGCACGAACCTGAGACAAGTCCCCCCGACCTGGCCCGCGCCCCGGTGCTCGTTGGGCACGTCGCCGGGAAAAAAGAAGCGGCAGCCGAAGGACTTGTCGTTGGCGACGGTATAGCGCGTGAACTCCACGGGTCCGTGGGCCGAAAAGCGCGTCTCGACGCCGGCGGGGAGGTGGAGGCAACTGGCGCTTTCGTCGAAGAGAGATGTCCGTTCCAGGTCCTCGGTCCTGCCGCCCGCCGCGGCCGTGACCCGGCCGTCCATGAGCAGCCAGGCGGTTTCCGTCGCCGCCGTTTCCTTGAATTCCTGGCCGGGCACGAGCTTGAGGACGGCCAGGCCGATGCCGGTGTCGTCAACTGTTTCGTCCAGGTGCGTGATTTCGGTGAGGCCGGTCTCGAAGCCCCCCCGGTGCTGTGTCAGGTGCAAGGCCATGGGGCCATCCTCCCGGCCCGGGGCCGCCGGGCCACCTGGAAAGGTGATAAATCAAGGCTAACGGGCTAGAGTAGAAACTTTCTCGGGCCTCAACAAGGCGGTTTCACTAAGGCGAGGAGTCATCATGGGTGAAGGATTGGTCAAGATATGTCAGTTCGGTGCCGGGCGCATCGGCAAGATCCACGCGGCAAACGTGGCGCTCAACCCCCGGGCCGTCCTCGCCCATGTGGTCGATGTGGATGAGGCCGCGGCAGGGGAACTGGCCGCCAAGCACGGGGCCCGGGCCTCGGAGCCCGAGGCCGCGCTCGGCGACGGGGCGGTGGACGCGGTGCTCATCGCGTCCTCCACCGACACCCACGCCGAGCTTGTGGAGGCGGCGGCCCGGGCCGGCAAGGCGATCTTTTGCGAAAAGCCCATCGATTTGGACTTACGCAGGGTGAACGAGGTCCTAGACGTGGTGGAGAAGGCGGGCGTCCCTTTTTTCGTCGGCTTCAACCGGCGCTTCGACCCCAGCTTCCGGGCCCTGCACGAGGCGGTGGCCGGGGGCCGGATCGGCAAGGTGGAGCTGGTCGCCATCACCAGCCGCGACCCGGGCCTGCCGCCGCTCGACTACATCCGGGTGTCGGGCGGCCTGTTCCGCGACATGATGATCCACGACCTGGACATGGCCCGCTGGCTGATGGGCTCCGAACCCGTCAAGGTGTACGCCGCCGCTTCCATCCTGGTCGATAAAATCGTCGCCGAGGCGGATGACGTCGATTCGGCCGTGGTCACGCTGAAATCGGAAAGCGGCGTGCTCTGCCAGATCAACAACAGCCGGCGGGCGGTCTACGGATACGACCAGCGGATCGAGGTGTTCGGGTCGGCCGGCATGGCGCGGGCCGAAAACGTCACCCCCACCACGCTGGAGGTGATGGACAAGGACGGCGCCCTCACCGACAAGCCGCTGCATTTCTTCCTGGAGCGCTACGCGGATGCCTACAGGCTGGAACTCGACCACTTCCTGGACTGCGTGATCGACGGCGCCGCCCCCCTCACCGGGGGCGAGGAAGGCCGCCGCGCCCTGGAGCTGGCCGACGCCGCCCTGGAATCGGTGAAGACCGGGAAGCCGGTGAAGGTGTAGGGCGCTATCCGGCTAGTTGGATAGCGCCCTAGCCGTCGTCCGCGGCGGGCGATTTATCTGGGCGGACAAGGGTCACGCCCCGGTCGTCCAGCACCACGGTGACGGCAGCGCCCCGGGACAACATGGAGCCGATCTCGTGGTCGATGACGAACAATTCGCCGATCGCCGTCTCCACCATGTATTCCATGTGGTTGCCGAGATAAGTGGCCTTGAGCACGTTTCCCTCGATCCCGCCGTCCACCGCCACGGTCTCGAGACGGATGGATTCGGGGCGGATCGCCACGTCTGCGGGTCCGGGGCCGAGGCCATGGGAGACCAGGCTCTTCTCGATGCCGCCGATGCGCACCCGGGCCATGTCCCCATCAACGCTGACGATCTCCCCCTCGACCAGGTTTGAATCGCCGATGAAGTCGGCGACGAAGGCGTCGGCCGGCTCCTCGTAGAGCTGCCGGGGGTTTCCTTCCTGGGCGATGGCGGCGTTTCTCATGACGATGATCCGGTCGGAGACCGCCAGGGCCTCCTCCTGGTCGTGGGTGACGTAGACCGTGGTCAGGCCCAGGTTCTGCTGGAGATCCCGGATCTCCTCCCGCATGTGGCGGCGCAGCTTGGCGTCCAGGTTCGACAGGGGCTCGTCGAACAGCAGGACCTGGGGTTCCAGGACCAGGGCCCGGGCCACGGCCACCCGCTGCTGCTGGCCGCCGGAAAGTTCGCTGGGAAGGCGGGCGCCGAACCCCGCCAGGCCGACCAGCTCCAGCACCTCCTCGCCCTGGGCGTGGGCTTCCGCTTTCGCCATGCCGCTGACGACGAGCCCGTAGGCCACGTTGTCGAGGACGGTCATGTGGGGGAACAGCGCGTAGGACTGGAACACCATGGACACGTCGCGGTCGGTGGCGGACAGCCGGGTCACATCCTCGCCGCCGATGAAGATGGAGCCCGAGTTGGCCATCTCCAGGCCGGCGATCAGGCGCAGCGTGGTGGTCTTGCCGCATCCCGAGGGCCCGAGCAGGGTCACCAGGGTCCCGGCCTCGATGGTGAAATTGATGTCGGCGACCGCGACCACGGGTCCGAAGGCCTTGGTCACGTCCTGGAAACGGACCGCTTCCGCTTTGCTCCCGATGGTCACGCCGCTTCCTCCTTGAGCCCGAGCTGCTCGGCATCGCGCCGTCCCAGGACCCTTTTGCCGACGCCGATCTGGATGAGGAGAATGGCCATCAGCATGACCAGGATCAACACCGACGAATAGCTTATGGCGAGGCCGTAATCGCTGTTCTCCACCCGGCCGATGATGTAGGACGTGGCCATGTCGTATTCGGCGCTGACCAGGAAGATGACGGCGCTGATCGCGGTCATGGCGCGCACGAAACCGAACACTAGCGCCGCCACGATGGCCGGCCTCAAGAGCGGCAGCACCACCTTGCGCAGGGTGGTGAAGCTACTGGCGCCGAGGGTCAGGGAGGCCTCGTCCAGGTTCTGGTCGATCTGGCTCATGGCGGCGACGCCGGCGCGCACGCCCACCGGCATGTTGCGGAAGACGAAGCAGATGACCAGGATGGCGCCGGTGCCGGTGAGTTCTATGGGCGGCACGTTGAAGGCCAGGATGTAGCTGACGCCGATCACCGTGCCCGGAATGGCGAAGCTGAGCATGGTCCCGAACTCGAAGGCGTCCCTGCCGTAGAACTTCTGGCGCACCAGGATATAGGCGGTGAGCAGTCCCATGCCGGCGGTCAATGGCGCCGAGATGGCGGCGATTTGCAGCGTCGTCCAGAAGGAATTCCAGGCGGCGCCGCTCCACACCAAGCCATGGGCGGCGGTGGTGATGGAGAAGGCCTCGATGTAGTGCATGAGGGTGAAGCTGTGGTCGAATCCCCAGGCTTTGACGAAGCCGCCGAACATGATCATCAGATAGATGACCGCGGTGAGCGCCGCCCACGGCAGGGTTGTCCCGTAGATCAGCCACCGGACCCTGGACGGGAGCCTGATGGGAATGCCGGCGTCGCCCTTGCCGGTCACCGTGGCGTAGGACTTCTGGCCCAGCCACCGGCGTTGGGCGTAAAAGGCGGTAAGCGTGAACGACAGGAGCACGATGGCGAGCACGGCGGCGAGGCCCTGGTCGTTCTGGGCGCCGACGATGGCGAAGAATATCTCCGTCGACAGGACGTCGTAATTGCCGCCGAGGACCAGTGGGTTGCCGAAATCGGCCAGGCTTTCGATGAACCCGATGAGGAAGGCGTTGGCCAGCCCCGGGCGCATGAGGGGGAACGATATGGTGGTGAAGGTGCGCCAGTTGTCGGCGCGCAGAGTCAGCGCGGCTTCCTCCATGGAGGGGCTCACCCCCTCGACCACCCCGATCATGACCAGGAAAGCGATCGGGGTGAAGGCCAGCATCTGGGCCAGCCAGATGCCGGGCAGGCCGTAGATCCACCTGGACGGGGTAACGTCGAAGCCCCATTCCAGGAAGGTGCTGATCGCGCCCGCGCGGCCGAAGAGCAGGATCACGGCGAGCCCGATGACGAACGGCGGGGTGACGATGGGCAGCACGGTGAGCACGCGCAGCAGTTTCTTGGCCCGGAAACCGGTGCGCGTGGCGACCAGCGCGAAGGCGAAGCCGAGCAACGTGGTGCTGGCGCCGACCACGATCGCCATGACCAGCGAATTCCAGGCCACGCCGCACGATACGGTCGTGCTCAGGCAGTCAAGTCCCCAGATCTTGGACGAGAAAAGCTTGTCGAAGAAAAGCATCGGGGCGAAGTTTTCGTCGTTGTCCTGGACGGCGCTGAGCAGGATACGGGAGACGGGAAAGATGATGAAAGCGATGACCAGGGCGATGACCAGGCCGATGGAGCTGACGACGAACACGTCCCCCTTGATGGCGCCCCGGGCGGCGACACCGCGGGTGATGAAGAAGAGAAAGGCGCCCATGACCAGGAGCGCGCCGTAGCCCATGCCGAACTGGCGGTCGCCAAGCTCGCCGAAGGCATCTTTGAGGGATTCGTATTCCCAGCCCTGGATGCCGATGGCGAATCCCTGGGCAAAGGTGACGGCGAAGCCGAAGATTCCCGCGCCCAGGAGCACGGACGCGAACAAAGGATCCGTGCGGCCGCGCCGGAGAACGGCGAGGGGGGGAAGCAAGGCCAGGCCGACGGGGATCAGCCACCACCGGTCGTGGGCCGGAATCTGGACGATGGCCGGGGCGAATTCCTTATCCAGGGGAAAACCGTCGAGCCAGACGAAGCTCCAGAACCCACCGTCTATGGCGTGCCATGGAAGAAGGGTGAAGCCGACCCATCCCACGGCAAGCCACAGAACGGTGGTCCTGTTCATGGCGGCATGTCAAAGCCGGTTGTTCAGCGAGGCAATGACTTCACTTCTTTGTCCCACTTGGTCAGCAGGCGCTTGCGCTCGGCGGACGAGCCGTACTTGGCGAAATCGTAATCGATCAGCTTGATCTGCTTCATGTCCGGCGCCTCCGGCGGCGGGGGGACGGCGGAGTTGGACGGCACCTGATAGGCCTTCGCCTGAGGCATCAGCCTCTGGGCCGCCGGGCTCAACGCCCAATCAACCCATTTCTTGGCGCTGTCCAAGTTGCGGGCGCCCTTGATGATGCTCATGGAGCCGATCTCGTAGCCGGTTCCCTCGCACGGCGCCACGGCCACGATGGGGCGGCCCTTGATGATCTGGGTCGTCACATCGTGGAGGAAGGTGATGCCGATGGTGGTCTCGCCCCGGGCCGCCGCCTTGATGGGGGCGGAGCCGGACTTGGTGTACTGGTTGATGTTCTTGTGCATTTTCTTCAACAAGTCGAAGCCGCCCTCCTCGCCGAACAGCTGGACCATGGTGGCGAGCGTCGTATAGGACGTCCCCGACGAGTTGGGATTGGCGATCTGGACCTCACCCTTGTAGACGGGCTTGATCAGGTCGTTCCAGCATTTGGGAACGGGCAGGCCCTTCTTGGCCAGGAGTTCCGTGTTGTAGCCGAAGCCCAAGGCACCCATGTAAATGCCGACGGTCTTGTAGTTCGCCTGCTTGGCCTGCTTTTGCGCCCACGGGTGCAGGTCCTTCAACAGGGGGGACTTGTACTCGATGGTCAGGCCTTCCTCGGCGGCCTGCAGGTGGGGGTCGCCGGTGCCGCCCCACCAGACGTCGCCCTTCGGGTTCTTGCGCTCGGCCTTGATCTGGGCGAAGGTCTCGCCGGAGCTCTTGCGGGTCATCGCCACCTTGATCCCGGTGGCCTTCTGGAACTCCTTGATCACCAGCTGGCACCATTCGATCTGGGGGCTGCAATAGAGTGTCATTTTGCCGGCCGCCTTGGCGCCGGTGCCCGCCGCGATGGTCATTGCCGCGGCGAGAAGGGACAAGCCGAAGATTCTTGATGCGGTCGTCATGTGTTCCTCCCTTGGGGTGAGCCGGGTATGAAAATCCCGGCTCAAATTTCAAAATATTCGACTAAGGAAGCCCCATGACTCCTTGCGTTTGGGGGAGCAACGGGACTCCCAAGACTCATTATAAGCACGGTGTATCGAATAATCCTAGTTCCTATCTCAGGCGCCCGTATTCGCCCGGGAACGCGCCTCAGGCTCCCTTAGGCCCGCCCCCGGTCGGCGCACGCCGGCCCTCCCGGCCCCGGCCGCCGTCCCCCGGATCTCTCGATGGGGCTTTAGTCGTAGGCGCCCATGACGTTCTGGTCGTAGTCGATCAGGGCGCCGGTCATGATGCCTGATTCGGGCCCGAGCAGGAACAGGGTCAAGCGGGCCACGTCGTCGGGCTTGACCAGGCGTCCGAAGGGCTGCTCGGACTCGGCCCGGACCAGCCAGTCGTCCGGCTTGCCCTCGGCGATCTGCACCTTGTGTTCGTTGGGCGTGTCGGCCCAACCCATGTTGACCCCGTTCACCCGGATGCGGTCGGCACGCACGGCATGGGCCACGTTCTTGGTGAGGGTGGCGAGCGCCCCCTTGGAGGCGGAATAGGCGCTGATGAAAGGCTGCCCGCCGTGGCTGGACATGGTGATGATGTTGACGATGGCGCCGGCAATGGCGTCCCGGCGCATGAGGGCGATGGCATCCTGCATGAGGAAGAACGGCGCCCGCGCGTTGACCGCGAACATGCGGTCCCAGAGCTCGACGCTGGTATCCTCGATGGTGCCGCGGTCGGTCATGCCGGCCGCGTTCACCAGGCCGTCCAGGCGGCCGAAGCGCTTGTCGCAGGCGGCGATCACGGCACGGCAGTCATCGATTTCCACCAGGTCCGCGCGCAGGTATTCGCAGTCCGCCCCTTCCCCTTCCACGGCGGCCTTGACGCGGCCGCCGGCCTCTTCGTTCCTGCCGCAGATGAGCACCCCCCTGGCGCCGGCGCGGGCAAGTGCTACTGCCACCTCCGCCCCGATTCCCTGGGTCGAGCCCGTGACCACGTAGACGCGGCCGGAGAACCCCGCTGTGCGCTCGCCCATGGCTTCTGGCCTCTCGGAATCAGCCCTTCAGGGAACGATAGGTCTCGGGCTCGAACACGTCCACCTGTATGACGTCGGTGCGGATCTCGTCCCATTCCTTCAGCACCCGGCGCTCGCCTTCGTCGATGACGCCCTGGGCATAAGCGGCCTCGGCGAGGGCCTCTTCGGGGGCCTGCGCCAGGGTCCCGTCGCGCACGGCCCGGCGCAGCTTGTCCCTGACGGGCAGCGCCTCCATGGCCTTGTCCAGGGCCGCCTCCAGCCGGCCCAGCCCGGGCTCGCCGGGGGGCGGGACGTAGATGTCGGCGGTCAGGTGCAGGCGCAGCTCGCCGTCCTCCAGCAGGCCGGCCGCGACGCGGGCGCCGAGGTCGTCGGCGGGCGGGCGCATGGCGCGCCCCAGGGGGAAGACCAGCGGCCTCAATATCCAGGACGCGGCCCGGCTGGGAAGGTTGTCGATGACGCCGCCCAGCGCCTCCTGCACCTGCCACAGCGCGTGGTCCAGGGACCACTGGAGGAGCGCCCTGTCCCGCTCGGGCCGGCCCTCGTCGTGGAAGCGCTTGAGGGCGGCGGAGCCGAGATACATCCAGGCCAGGGCGTCGGCCATGCGGCCGCTGATCTTCTCGCGCCGCTTGAGGGAGCCGCCGAGGGTCGCCAGCGCCGTGTCCGAGACCAGGGCGAAGGCGGCGCTGAAGCGCGTCAGGAGGCGATAATAACGGGCTTCCGGCCCCTGCACGGGAGCCGCCGCCACCCTGCCCCCGGTCAGGGCCAGGAACAGGGAGCGGACGGCGTTCCTGAAAACGAAGTTCACGTGCCCGAAAAAGGCCAGATCGAAGCGGGCCAGGTCCCCGCTTTGGACGGCCTCCATCTCGTCGCGGACGAAGGGATGGGAGCGGATGGCCCCTTGCCCGTAGATGATCAGCGTGCGGGTCAGGATGTTGGCGCCTTCCACCGTGATGCCGATGGGAATGCCGACATAGGCGCCCCCGACGATGTTCCTGGGCCCCCGGCAGATGGCCGCCCCGGCGAGCACGTCCATGGCGTCGTTGATGATGGCGCGCATGTTTTCCGTCAGGTAGGCCTTGACGATGGCGGACAGCACGGCGGGTTTTTCGCCCGCGTCCACGGCGCCGCAGGTGAGGATCCTGGCGGCGTTCATGAAGTACGCCCCGGCGGCGGTGCGGGCCAGGGGCTCCTCGATGCCCTCGAAGCGGCCGATGGGCATGTTGAACTGCTCGCGCACGGTGCCGTAGGCGCCGATCACCCGGGTCGCGAGCTGGACGGCGCCCACCGACAGCGACGGCAGCGAGATCGCCCGGCCCTCCGCCAGGCTTTCCATGAGCATGCGCCAGCCCTGGCCGATCCCAGCCTTGCCGCCGATGACGGCGTCGATGGGCACGAACACGTCGGTACCGAATATGGGGCCGTTGGGAAAGGGGATGCCCATGGGATCGTGATACCTGCCGATGTCTATCCCCGGCAGGCCGGGCGGGATCAGGGCGCAGGTGATGCCGAGATCCTCCTCGCCGCCCAGGAGCCCGTCGGGATCGAGCATGCGGAAGGAGAGGCCGATGACGGTGGCGACCGGAGCCAGGGTGATGTAGCGCTTCTCCCAGTTGAGGCGGATGCCGATGACTTCCTTGCCTTCGTATGTGTCCCGGCAGACGACGCCCGTGCTCCGGGTGGCCGCCGCGTCGCTGCCGGCCTCCGGTTCGGTGAGGGCGAAGCACGGGATGTCCTCGCCGCTCGCCAGGCGGGGCAGGTAGTGTTTCTTCTGCTCGTCCGTCCCGTAGTGCAACAGCAGTTCCCCCGGCCCCAGCGAGTTGGGAACCATGACGATGACGGCGGCGGCGAGGCTGCGGCTGGAGATCTTGGTGACCACGGCGGAGTGCGCGATGGCCGAATAACCGCGCCCGCCGTATTCCTCGGGGATGGTGAGGCCGAAGAAGCGCTGCTCTTTCAGAAACTCCCAGGCGTCGGGCGGCAGGTCCCGATCCTGGGCGATCTTCCAGTCGTCTATCATGGCGCAGAATTCCTCGACCGGTCCGTCGAGGAAGGCGCGTTCGGACTCCGACAGGGGCTGGGGCCGGAAGTCGAGCAGCTTCCGCCAATCCGGATCGCCGGAAAACATCTCCCCGTCCCACCACACCGTGCCCGCCTCCAGGGCGATGCGCTCGGTGTCGCCGATGCTGGGAAGGGCCTTGCCCACCAAGCCCAGAATCAGCTTGGAAACCACCAGCCGGCGAATGGGAGGAACGCCGAACAGCAGCGCCATGGCGGCGGCGATCACGGCCACGGCGATGAAGGACGGCCAGGCCTCGACGCCGGCGGCCGACCAGGCGAGCAGGCAGGCCGCGGCCAGCGCCACCCAGGCCCAGAACCCGCGGCCGGCGTAAAGCAGCCCGATGAAAAGAAGCGCCCCGATGGCGACGATGAGTATGGGCATCTCGAATGTCTCCCGGTTCCTGGTCTCCCGTTTCAGTTCCTCAGCGGCTTGCCGGTTTTCAGCATGTGCTTGACCCGCGCGATGGTGGCGGGGGTGCGTACCAGTTTGGCGATGGCCGCGCGCTCCAGCGCCAGCAGGTCGTCTTCGGCGAGGGTCTCGGTGGAGTCCGTATCCCCGCCGCTCAAGACCCCGGCCAGGACGCCCGCCACCACTGCGTCGTGGGGCGTCGCCAGCCCGCGCAAGCGGAATCCCCTGACCGCCATGTCCAGGGCCACCTTGGCGGACGGGCCGGGCAGGGAGATTTCCCGGGGCCCGGGCGGGGCGTAGCCGTCCACCAGGGCCAGGGCCCTGGCCTTGGCGTCGGCCAGCAGGCGGTCCCGGTTCATGGTGATGCCGTCGCTGGGCCTGAGGATCAGGAAGTCCCGGGCCTCGGCCGCCGACTTGGCCACGCTGGCCATGCTCAGCATCTCGAAGACCTTGGTCACCGGGGGCATGGGGCCGCCGGGGCGGTCGGGCGAGGCATCCCAGCGCATGAGCATTTCCTTGCATCCCCCCCAGGCCGGCACGATGCCGACGGCGGTCTCCACCAGGCCGGCGTAGGTCTCGGCGTGGGCCTGGACGGCGTCCGAGTGGAGGAGCACTTCGCAGCCGCCGCCGAGCGCCAGCCCAGAGGGCGCGGCGACCACCGGGAAGGGGGCGTATTTAAGGGCCATGAAGGCCTTTTGCCCGAACCAGATCAAAAGCCGGATCAAGAACCAGGCCTTGACCATGGCCGGGACCACCACCAGGCCCAGGTTGGCGCCGACGGAAAAGTTGCTGCCCTCGTTATAGATCACCAGCGCCTTGTGGTCCCGGCCGACGATCTTCACGGCCTTCAGGATCATGGCGATGATGCCGGGGCCGATGGAATTCATCTTGGAATGGAACTCCAGGCAGCACACCCCGTCGCCCGCGTCCCACAGGCTGGCGGCCCAGTTCCGCGCCAGCGGCCTGGTCCCGGCCTTGATATCGGCGAGCAGGAGCACGCCCTCGGGCCTGGTCACGTCGGCATAGGCCAGATCGACGCCGAGGTGCTGGAGCCGCCCTGCCCGGGTGCGGTAGAAGGACTCGGCCCCGGCCGCCGCCAGCAGGTCCGGCACGGCCTGGCCATCGGCCGCCAGGCGCTCGGCGAACCAGGCGGGGCCGATCTTGTCCATGAGCTCGAAGGGCCCGGATTTCCAGTTGTAGCCGAGGCGCATGGCCTCGTCGACGGCGACGATGTCGTCGGCGATCTCCGGCACCAGGGAGGCGGCGTAGGCCAACGTCCTGGACATCACCCGCCAGGCGTAGCGTCCGCCCTTGTCGGGATGCTCCAGCAGCGCCCGCGGCCCCCCCTTGCGGGCCGCCGCTACGCTCGCCAGCTTGGGCTTGGCGGCGGCCTGGTAGGCGCGGGAATCCAAGTCCATGGCCTCCTTCACGCGCTCGCCGGAATCCACCTTCAGCCGGTAGAAGCCCCCCTTGCCCTTGCGGCCCGTATAGCCGTCGGCGATCATCGCCCGGATCAGTTCGGGATCGCGGTTGACGGCGTGGAAGTCGTCGCCGTCGGGCAGGGCCTGGGCCAGGCTGTCCAGGATATGGGGCATGAGGTCGAGGCCCACCAGGTCGAGCAGGCCGAAGACGCCGGTCTTGGGGAAGCCCATCGGCCTGCCCAGGACCGCGTCCGCCTCCTCGATGGAAACGCCCCCGTCCATGGCCTCGATGACGGCGCATTGCAGCCAGTAGATGCCGATGCGGTTGGCGATGAACCCCGGCGTGTCCTTGCATTTGACGACGCCCTTGCCGAGGCGGACGTCGGCGAACTCGCGGACGGCGGCGGCGGCATCGGCACGTGTGTCGGGGCCCGTGACCAGCTCCAGGAGGCGCATGTAGCGGGGCGGGTTGAAGAAATGCGCGATCAGGAAATCCCGGGCGAAGCGTTCCCCCAGGCCCCGGGTCAGGCGGGCCAGGGGAATGGTGGATGTGTTGGACGAGACGATGGAGCCAGGCTTCCTCGCCTCCTCGATTTTTCGGTAGAGGGATTGCTTGATCTCCAGGTTCTCGGCCACGGCCTCGATGATCCAGTCGCAGCCCGACAACTGACCGATGTGGTCGTCCACGTTGCCGGGCGTGATCAGGCCGGCGTTGCTTTTGTGCATGAAGGGGGCGGGATCGGCCTTGATAAGCTTTTCCACCGCCCCCTTGGCGATGGCGTCCCTGTCGTCGCCCTCGTCCGGCACCCGGTCGAGGAGCAGGACGGGGACGCCGGCGTTGGTCACGTGGGCGGCGATGCCCGCGCCCATGACGCCGGCGCCGATGACGGCGACCCGGTTCATGGCCGCCATCTAGACGGCCTCCAGGACGGTGGCGATGCCCTGGCCGCCGCCGATGCACTGGGTGGCCAGGGCGTAGCGGCCGCCGATGCGGACCAGGATGGCGGCGGCCTTGCCGGTGATGCGCGCCCCGCTGGCCCCCAGGGGATGGCCGATGGCGATGGCGCCGCCGTCGATGTTCACCTTGGCGGGGTCCAGGCCCAGCTCGTCAATGCAGACGATGGACTGGGAGGCGAAGGCCTCGTTCAGCTCCACCACGTCCATGTCGGCGGGGGTGAGGCCGGCGCGCTCCAGGGCCTTGGACGAAGCGCCCACCGGGCCGATCCCCATGATCTCGGGCGCGCAACCGGCGACCGCCATGCTCTTGACCCGCGCGATGGGCTTCAAGCCGTTGGCCTCGGCGTACTCCTGGCTGCAAACCAGGGTCGCCGCCGCCCCGTCGGTGAGCGGCGAAGACGTGCCCGCGGTGACCGTTCCCTTCTCGTCGAAGGCCGGCTTCAGCTCGGCCAGGGCTTCGGCGGTGGTATCGGGGCGGATGCAGCCATCCGTCTCCACTAAGGCTTTCTTATGGGCGATGGGGATGATCTCGTCGTCGAACAGGCCCTGACCCTGAGCCGCCGCCGCCTTGGCGTGGCTTTGCACCGCGAACTCTTCCTGGCGGGCGCGGGAGACATGGTATTTTTCGGCCACGTTCTCGGCGGTCTCCCCCATGGAAATGTAGGCCTGGGGATAGCTCTCGAAGAGGTCCGGGTCGGGCAGCGGGTTGAACCCCATCATCGGCACCCGGGTCATGGACTCGACGCCGGCGCAGATGAACACCTCGCCCGCGTTCATCGCGATGGCGCCCGCGGCCATGTGGATGGATTGCATGGACGAGCCGCAGAAGCGGTTGACCGTGGTGCCGGCGACGGAAATCGGCAGCTCGGCCTTGAAGACGACGAGGCGCGCCATGTTGAGCCCCTGCTCGCCCTCGGGGAGGGCGCAGCCGAGGATCAGGTCCTCTATGTCGGCCACGTTGACCCCGGTCTTCTCGACCAGCCCCCGGACCACCTGCGCGGCCAGCCCGTCCGGGCGCACCTTGACCAGGTCGCCCTTGTTGGCGGGCGTGAACGGGGACCTGACGTATCCTGCTATGACGATGTCTTTCATGTGTCTGTTCTCCGCTGGCGCCCGTGGCGTCAGGACGCCATGCTGGTCTCCTTGGGCGCTGTCTTCGGCGTCTCCCCGGGCCGATCCTGGCCCCTTTCCGAAGCCAGCTTCTTCTTGTCGGGCTTGCCGATCAGGGTCTTCGGAAGCTGGTCCCGGAACTCGATCTCGCCGGGGCGCTCGATGGGCGAGAGCTTGTCGTCGAGGAATTCCAGCAAGGCTCTAGCGCTTAAACTTTCGCCTTCCCTCACCTTGACGAAGGCCTTGGGGCTCTCGCCGCGGTAGGCGTCGGGCACGCCGATGACGGCCACCTCGGCCACGGCGGGATGGAGGCTGATGGCTTCCTCGACGATCCTCGGATAGACGTTGTATCCGCCGCAGAGGATCAGCTCCTTCAGCCGGTCGATGACGAATACATACCCTTCACGATCCATGTATCCGATGTCGCCGGTATGCAGGCAGCCGTCGGGGAGCGTCTCGGCCGTTTCCTCTTCGTTGTTCCAGTAACCGGCCATGACCTGGGGCCCGATGACGCAGATTTCGCCATTCTCCCCTATCGGCACGGGCATGTCCCTATCTTTGAGGGAGTGAATTTCCACCACCGTCTGCGGCAGGGGGATGCCGATGGACCCTTCCTTCCGGGTGCCGCCGACCGGATTGCAGGCGACCACCGGGGAGGCCTCGCTGAGGCCGTAGCCCTCGACCAGGACGCAGCCGGTCAGTTGCTCGAAACGGTCCTTGATGTCCATGTGCAGGGGGGCGCCGCCCGAGATGCAGAACTTGATCGAGGAAAGGTCGTAGTCGTCCAGGTCGCGGCGTTCGTTGATGGCGGCGAAAATGGTGGGAACGCCGGGGAAGATCGTCGGCCGGTCGCCGTCGATGGTCTTCAGGACCTGACCAATCTCGAAACGCGGCAGCAGGATCAGCTCCGCCCCCGAGGCGATGCCGAGGTTCATGACCGTGGTCATGGCGAAGACGTGAAACAGCGGCAGCACGGCCAGGATCCGCTCCCGGCCCTGCTCCATCGCCGGGTACCAGAGGCGGACCTGCTCGGTGTTCGCCGAAAGATTGGCGTGGGTGAGCATGGCCGCCTTGGGCGTCCCCGTCGTGCCGCCGGTGAATTGGAGCACGGCCAGGTCCTGCCTGGGATCGATCTCCAGCCGCCCGACGTCGCCGTCGTTGGCGGTGAGTTCCTCGAAGGTGGTCAGCCGGGCGTCCTTGGGGATGGAGGCGATCTCGCTTCTTCTCAGCACCGAGAACAGGAGGCCCTTGACGGCGGGCAGGATGCCGCTCATCGGGCAGACGATCAGCCTTTTCAGCCCTGTGCGCTCCAACAGGCGGGCCACCTTCGGGTAGATCTGCTTCAAGTCGAGCGTGACCATGATCTCGGTCCCGGAATCCTCGATCTGCTGGATCAGCTCCCTCTCGACGTAGAGGGGATTGTAATTGACCACGGTGCCGCCGGCCTTGAGGATGGCGTAATAGCAGATCACGAAGTATGGCGTGTTGGGCAGGCATAACCCGACCCTCGTCCCCTTGCCGACGCCGAGGTCCTGGAACCCCTTGGCGGCCCTGTCCACCAGTTCGCCCACCTCCCGGTAGGTATAGCCCTTGCCGAGAAAGTCCAGGCACGGCCTTTCCGCGAAAAGGCGGGCCGATTCGTCCATCAGGGAATGGACGGTCCTGTCCCGGATCGGCTCGGCCCAGTTCAGGCCCTGGGGATAGTAGGGCAGCCACGGGTGGACGGGCTCGGCTTCCGGCAGGAAGGCGTCCGCCCCGATGACGATCCTGGGGGCCTCGACCGGAGCCGTTGGGACGAGCGAGCGGATGAAACCGGCGACCAGCTCCTGGCTGCCGCCGATGTCTTCGTTCAAAATGCCGTGGCGGTCCGAGGCCACCATGTGGAGGGTTTTTTGCCCGCTCCCCAGCCTGTCCCGGATCCTCTCCCCGCTTTTCGGATTGACCACCTGGTCCCCCGTGCCTTGCAGGATGGTGACCGGGCATTGGACATCCCCCAGCCGGCGCTTGAGCTCGTCGGCCATGAGGCGAATCTCGTAGAGCCCGCGCACGGGCATGTTCCGGTAGTTGATGTCGGGGTGCTCCGAATCGTTCGCTCGAAAGGGCATCACGCCCTCGAAGGAGGACACCCAGCGGACCAGCTTGTTGGCGCCGTGGATCAGGGGCACGAAAACCAGGTTCCTGTTGCGGAACTTGAGCGGCGCCGAGACGGCCGCCACGCCGGCGAGCCTGTCGGGCTTCTCGGCGGCCAGAATGAGGGACAGCGCCCCGCCAGTGGAAAACCCGACCAGGCAAATGCGCTCGGCGAACGCCTGCATGATGCGATAGCCGCGGCGGACGGAATCCAGCCAGTCCCGCCAGCTTCGGCCCCTCAGGTCCCAGGGCGACGTGCCGTGGCCCTTGAGGCGGACGCCGATCACCGGATAGCCCTCGGCCCTCAGTTTTTCGGCGAAGCCGCGGAGTTCGGCGGGAGAGGCGAGGAACCCGTGCACCATGACGATGCCCAGCCCCTTGGGATTCTCAGGCAGGAACAGGTAGGGCTCGGCGTTTGCCGTGGCCGTCTCCTGGTCGTTGATGTTCTTGTACTGGGCAAGCGAGAAAAACCGCTTGTTCCAGGAAAAGGCGGCCATCTCGTCGTCGAACAGCAAATGCGCCAGGGCCTTGTCGTCCCGTTTCGAGGCGTCTTCCATGGCCCGCCGGACCGCGCGCCGGGCGGCTGCCACGGGGGCGACCTCGTTGGCGTAGACGAGGATGAAATTCTCCAGGCGCACTTCGTGGAACGAGTGCTCTTCCAGCATCTTGGGCATGAACCGGTAGCCTTCCGCGCCCCTCTTCACGAGGCCGGATTCCGTCGCCGTCTTCAGGAACTGCTCGAGACCCGGGGAGCGGCCGTCCAACACGCCGTCGTAACCGGCGGGCACCTCCAGGCTGCGATGGAGGTGGATGGAGGGCTCCTGCCGCGCGTACTTGATCGCCAGGTAGAGGGTCCTGTGGAAGGTCTCGTAATCGACCTCCATCCGGCCCCCGTCCACTAAGGAACAGAAGATCAGCGACGCCAGGTGGCTGAGGTTGACGGTGACGCCCGAGTACATGGCGTGCATGTAGGCGTCGCGCATTCGCAGGTACCTCCGGCCGAGTTTCCTGGCGATGAACTTTTCGTCCAGCCGCCGGGCGCCGTCATCCAGGTCAAACAGCTGATCCAGGGACTCCATGCGCCGGACCAGCTTGGCGAGCAGTTTCCTGTCCCACCAATGCAAGACCTTTCCCGGGTCTTCCGGATCCCCCAGGCGTATGTCCATGTCGGTGTTCTTGAGCAGGATGTTCCCCTCGATGAGGAGTTCCTCGGACAACCGCTCGCTCAGGCCCCTGGCGAAGAATTCCACGCCCTTGTGCAGGATGTTGTCGCTGACGCGGATCGGATAAAAGGTGATGTTGGCGGGAACCAGCAGGGACGGCCGCCGGGCCGCGGCCAGCAGGTCGTCGGTCCCATCCATCCCCAGAATCCCCGCCCACCTCCTGAGGGTGGGCGTATCCCCGTCCTTGTGGATTTCCAGGATGCCCGCCTTGAAGGCTTCCAGGGTGAGGGCCAGGACGGCGGCGCCCGTGTGGTGCTTGCGGCGCTCCCTGGAGGTGCTCGAATAGATGCTGTAGGCGCCCTGTTCGTCCAGGACCCGGCGGTCCTTCACCATGCCGCCTTCGGGGAACACGATGACCTTCCGCCCGCGCAGGATCTCCTCGGCGAGGAAGGGCAGCAACCGGGGATAGTCGTGGGGCACGGCGCCGAGCCCCATCAGATAGTTGGAAAAGACGTCGTCCTTGTCGAAGAATTCGCTGGCCGCGACGGAACGGCAGTAGGCCCCGGTCTCCTGGTGAATCAGGTATTGGGGGATGAAGGTCTCGAAGCGCGCGAAGTGGTTGAAAAGGAATATCTGGCCCGAGGCGAGCAAGTCCTTGCGGCCGCACAGCCTGATGTTGACGCTGAGCCTCGACCTCAGGGCCGAGAGCACCCGGACGGTGAGGGCGCAAGCCGCCTCGTTGATCTCGAAATCGCTTTCCTCGAAGGCGTATTCATCGGTCATGGACATTTCGCCGAAATTTCGCCCCCCAGATACCCACATACATAGTATCAAGAAACCGTGATTCTCGGCATATATTCGGTGCTGGCGTCTTCAATTGTGCGCACGATGCCGTGAGGCGCGGCCCCCGGCCGGGCGAGGACAACCCTGGACCGGGGGCGAGGCCATGGGCTATTCCCTCGCATCCAGATAGACTCTAGGCAGGCCTGATCAGGTGAACGGAGGGAAACCCATGGCGACCCGGACACTGGATACCAAGGGGCTGAACTGTCCCCTGCCGGTCCTCAAGGCGAGGAAGGCCATCAAGGACCTGGGCCCGGGAGACACCCTGGAGGTCCTGTCCACCGATCCGAGCTCCGTCGAGGACTTCGAGGCCTTCTGCCATACCACCGGGAACGAGTTGCTGGAATCGGCGGGGGAAGAAGGCGTGTTCCGCTTCCTGATCAGGGTTCGCGCCTGAAGCCGGGGCCATCCCGGCCTGTTCAATCGATCCCCATATTCCCTATACTGCGCGGTCATGGCGGCGCCACACCAGGGACGGGGGGCATTCCAGTGATCAGGGAGCTTAAACATTTCATCGGCGGCAAGCCGGTCAAGGGCGAGAGCGGCCGCTTCGCAGACGTCTACGATCCGGCCACCGGCCAGGTGACGGCGAAGGTGCCCCTGGCCGGCCCCGGCGAGGTGGGCCGCGCGGTCTCCGCCGCGGCCGCCGCCCTGCCCGGGTGGATGGCGACGCCGCCCGCGAAACGGGTCCAGGTCCTGTTCCGCTTCCGGGACCTGATCCTCGAGCACCTGGACGACCTGGCTGCTACCCTGGCCTCGGAACACGGCAAGACCCTGGATGACGCCAAGGGCTCGATCAGGCGCGGCGTGGAGGTGGTGGAATTCGTCTGCGGCATCCCGCATCTGCTGAAGGGCGAATACTCCGAAGGCGTGGCCTCCGGCGTGGACGTCTTCGCGCTCCGCCAGCCCGTCGGCGTGTGCGTCGGCATCACGCCCTTCAACTTCCCCGCCATGGTGCCCATGTGGATGTTTCCGGTGGCCATCGCGTGCGGCAACACCTTCATCCTCAAGCCCTCGGAAAAGGACCCCTCGACGGGCTTCAGGCTGGCCGAGTTGATGTCCGAGGCGGGCCTGCCCTCGGGCGTCCTCAACGTGATTAACGGCGACAAGGAGGCCGTGGACGCCCTGCTCGCCGATCCCACCGTCGCCGCGGTCAGCTTCGTCGGCTCCACCGCCGTCGGCGAATACATCTACGCCACCGGCTGCGCCAACGGAAAGCGCGTGCAAGCCCTTTGCGGGGCCAAGAACCACATGGTGGTGATGCCCGACGCCGACATGGACCAGGCCCTGGACGCGGCCATGGGCGCGGCCTACGGCTCCGCCGGGGAGCGTTGCATGGCCATTTCGGTGGCCGTCACCGTGGGCGAGGAGACCGGCGACGAGTTCGTCCGCCGACTGGCGCCGCGGGTGCGCGCGCTCAAGGTCGGGCCCTACGTGGACCCCCAATCCGAGATGGGGCCGGTGATCACCGCCGAGGCCAAGGAGCGCATTCTCGGCTACATCGACAAGGGCATCGAGGAAGGCGCGGACCTGGTGGTCGACGGCCGGGGACTCAGCCTCCAGGGGTACGAGGACGGCTATTTCATCGGCGGCTGCCTGTTCGACCGCGTCACCCCTTCCATGAGCATCTACAGCGACGAGATCTTCGGGCCCGTGCTGTCGGTGGTCCGGGCCAAGGACTACGAAGAGGCCCTGGGGCTGGTCAACGACCACCCGTACGGCAACGGCGCCGCCATCTTCACCCGCGACGGGGACGCCGCGCGCAACTTCGTCAACCGGGCGAAGATCGGCATGGTCGGGGTCAACGTGCCGATCCCGGTGCCCGTCGCCTATTACAGCTTCGGGGGGTGGAAAAGCTCGCTCTTCGGCGACCACCACATCCACGGCCCCGAGGGGGTGCGCTTCTACACCCGGCAGAAGACGGTGACGGCGCGCTGGCCGTCGGGCATCCGCGAGGGCGCCCAGTTCCACTTCCGCGGCGGCGCCGAGACCTAGGCCGCGAACCGCCTGGCGGAGACGCCGGTATTGGAGCTCAGTTCTTCACGATATCGTTGATCCAGGACATGGTTGACATGGCGGTCGGGAATCCCAGCGTCGTGATTGCCAGGACGGCGACTTGCCGGAGCTCCCCGGGCGCCAAGCACTCCTCCATGGCCTGGCGGGTGTGGGAATGAACGGCCCCTTCCGAATCGGCGCCGCTGGAAAGGGCCAGTTTGATCAGCCTGCGCGTGCGCCCATCCAGCGGACTCGATTTCCCGGCGGCCGCGCCGAGGGCTTCGTACGCCTCCCACACCTCGGGGAACTCCTGGGCGAAGATGCCGGCTCCTGAAGGGGCAATGTCGTCATATTTCTCTCCTTTTAAGATTCTCGCTTTCCCGGCTGTCGATTGTATTCGCCCGTTCGGATTCGATGAAATCCTTCGTCAGGGCCGCCATGCCCCTGTAGAACGTCAGTTCCGCGCGATCGATCACCAGATCGCAGAACTTGGGAATCCAGAGGGAGAGGTGGCTGGCGACGAATTCGGATCCGACCGCCCTTAATTGTCCGGCCTCTGCCGGGTCTCGCTTTTCGAGCGCGGCCGCTTCCCTGGCGGTGATTTCCCGCATGAACTCGAGCTCGGCGCTGATATGGTCGGGAAGGTCGTGATAGTCGGGCCGGTATTCGAACCCCGCGGCCTCGATGTATTTCTTGACCCAGACCGTCGGCCGCCCCCAGAGCAACGCCCCCTCGCCGCCTAGATGGACAGCGGCATAGGGCGGAACATGATTGCCGGGCCCGATGAACAAACGCGTATACTCGACGGCCAGGAGCTCGATCAGCTCGTCTTCGGCGTGATCGGCGAAGGAGGTTCCTAAATCAACCCCAGTGTCGGCTAGCAAGTCCAGTGAATCAGGGTCCCTGATCCAGCGTAACAGCTCGGCCGTCGGCTCGGTCCGGTAGACCGCGGCCAGAAAGCCATAGAGGCTGCTGCACTCCATGGCCGTTCCGGCCGGGCCGTTTGTGTCGACTATGAGACCGCCACCGGCCTCATCCCTCATGCGATAGCTACTTTAGAAACCGAGACCACGGTATCCATGAACCGCAGCTGCCCGTTGATGGGATCGGGCGCGTTGGCGATGATCCAGTTGGGGTGGACGCCGTTGTCCTTCCACCACTTGCGCTTCAGCTCCGGATCGTCGTCCGTGCCCAGTGGCGCCTTCTTGCCCGAGGCGTACCGGCCGTACTCCCAGTGCCCGCAGTGATGGGAGATGGCGATGACGCCGGGCACCACGGCGGGCGTTACCCTTGCCCTGGTCTCGATCTCGCCGATCGGGGACTTGACCTTGATGGCGTCGCCGTCGCTGATCCCCCTGGCCGCCGCGGTGACCGGGTTAATCCAGCCCGGGTTCTCGTAGTAGATCTCGGTCAGCCACTTGCAGTTCTGGCTGCGCGAGTGGATCTGGACGGCGACCTTGTAGGTGGTGAGGATCAGCTCGCCGGGCTTCATGGCCTCGTGCTCGGGAATCGGCATATAGGTGGGCAAAGGGGCGAAGCCCTTGTCCTCCATGATGGTTGAGTAAAATTCCATATACCCCGACTTGTTCAGCTTGTCGGGTTTGAAGCCGATGAAGACCTCGCCGCCGATCTTTTGTGCGACGTAGCCCTTGTAGGCGTTCTTGGTGTGGGCGTAGCCCTTCTCGCGGGCTTCTTCCTCGCTCTTGGCCTTGGTCTTCTTCCAGTTCCAGTAGACGTCCGTCGCCTCGTCGAGGATGACTCCGTCGGCGTCGAGCTTTTTGGCGTTCACCCTCTTACTATACGAATAGAACTTGGGCTTGGCCTTGGGATCGTGCCAGACGCCGTGCTCCTTCATGTACTCGAAGCCGCCGGCCTCCTTGACACCCGGGGTCATCTCGCAGGACAGCCTGACGAACTCCTCCTTGCTCTTGAAGCCGAGCGGGAAACCCATCCTCTCGGCCAGATCGCAGCAGACGTCGCCGAAGTCCCGGGCCTCGCCGAGGGGCTTGACCACGGGCTGGCGGATATAGAACTCGGGGATCTGCCTGGGCGACACCATGTCCTCCCAGTCCCAGCGCTCCAGGTAGGTGGCGTCGGGAAGGATGAGGTCGGCGAGCGCCGCCGATTCGTCGTAGAAGGGATTGACGCAGACCGTAAAGGGGATCAGCGACTCGTCCTTGAGGATGTCGATGTTCTCCTGCACCTCGCCGTTGGCGTAGACGGGGGTGTAGCAGTACCACATGTAGACCTCGGGCCGGCCGGCCTTGCCGTCCTTGATCATCTTCAGCACGCGGTGGCTCACGTGGTGGGTGGGCAGGGCGGCGTCGCCCTTGAAGCCGTCGAGGATTTCCAGCTTCTTGCCCTTGGGCTTGTTCTTCGGTCCCTTGGGGTACTTCCACTTGGCGCCGACCGCCTTGCAGCGGCCGCCGGGGTTGTCGACGTTGCCGGTGATGGCCGCCAGCATCTGGATGGCGCGTTCCGTGTCGTTGCCGTTGTAATGGGCGACGGCGCCGCGGTAGCTGATCACGCAGGCCGGCTTGGTGGTGGCGAACTCCCTGGCCAGCGCCCTGATCTTGTCGGCGCCGACGCCGCTGATGTTCTCCGCCCACGCCGGGGTGTAGGAGGCCAGGTGCGCCTTCAGCGCGGCCACCTTGTCGGCGGGCGTGGCGTTGGGATCGTTGGTGAACTTGCAGAACTTCATGAACGCCTCGCCCTCGCCGCGGTAGAGGTCCTCGCTCATGATCACGTGGCACATGGCCAGCGCCACGGCGCCGTCGGTGCCCGGCTTGATGGGCACCCACTCGCTCGATTTGGCGGCGGTGTTGGACATCTTCACGTCGAAAGTGACCATCCTGACACTGCGGTCGACCAGGGCCCGCACCAGCCGGTGCGCCACCGGGACATGGTTGGTGTGGGCCTCCAGGCAGTTGCTGCCGAAGTTGAGCACGAACCGGGTGTTGTCGAAGTCCCAGTTGTCGAAGTGCGACCCCCAGGTCAGCTCCTGGGCGGTCCACTTGCCGCCCTCGCAGATGCTGGTGTGGTTGCCGATGGTGTTGGTCCCGTAGGTGGCGAGGAAGACGCTCTTGATGAGCTTCGAGGAGCTCGCCTTCATGCGCCCGTAATGGAACATGAACTTCTCGGGCTGGCCCTCGTCCCGGAGCTTCTTGAGCCTGCCCGCGACCTCGGTCAGGGCCTCGTCCCAGGTGATCCGCTTCCACTTCCCTTCGCCACGCTTGCCGACGCGCCGGAGCGGATAGAGGATGCGGTCGGGATCGTAGACCTGGTTGACGCCGGCCTGGCCCTTGGCGCACATCTTGCCCTCGGTCCTGATGGAGTCGGGCTGGCCGCCCATCTTGACGAGCCGGCCGTCCTCGACGTAACCGATCGCCGCGCAACGGGTCACGCACTGCCAGCAGGCGGTGGGGATGCCGGCGCGCTCCTTTCCGGTCTTCGGAGAGAAGTCCTTGCCGCCCTTGATCGGAAGGTCCTTGGCGCGGGTGAGCGCCCCGGCGCCGGCGAGGGCCGCCGAGGCGGCTGCCGTTGCCGCGCCGAGCTTGAGGAAATTACGACGGGAAACCATTTGATCCTCCTCAGATTCCAACCGGTCCGGTGATCTGACCGGCGACCACCACCACGTAGCGAAGCATGAACCCACCGGCCAGGATGGCCGTCGGCACGATGATCTCCATGCTCCGCGGTGCTTTGAATTCCTTTTGGTAAAGCAGCTTGGGAATGATGTAGTAGAGTTCCACCAGCGCCGGGAACAGAAGGCCGACGGCGATGAACCAGAACCAGAACTCAGTCATCAAGCTGCCGCCCGGCAGGATCACCGAGACGGCTTCCTTGACGCTGCCGATGGTCAGGTACGCATATATGATGAACAGGAAGACGACCACCAGCTCGAAGCCGATCAGCAGCAAATCGGACGCCGTCAGCAGATAACCGCTGTGGTGATGCTGCGCCCGGGCTTCCGGCGTGTCCTCCGCCACGCGGCCGTGGATGGCCCGCACCAACAGGATCAAGGCGATGCCGGTGGAGAGCGCCGAAACCAGGAACAGGAGCGCCAGGATGGGCGAGTTCCAGAACGGCCTCGACGGCATGGCGCCCAACAGGATGCCCGTATAAACGGCGGTCGCGATTCCCAGTGGGATGGCGATCCAGCACATCAGCCGCCGCAACGCATAGCGCCGCTCAATCGGCAGCCCCGGCGCGTTTTGGACAAAAGTGTAGGCATATAGCAGGCTGACGCCGATGAACCCCGTCAGCAGCCAAGTGCCGATGGACATGGGCGACAGGTTGATGGTCATGTAGAGGTTGATCCATCTGAACCAGTTCCCGGCCTCGAAGGACCCGAGTTCGAGGATCAGCAGTCCGCAGCCAATCATCAGCGGAAGCGGCGCCACGAAGGCACCGTAGCGGGCCACTTCCACGTGCATGCCGCGGGCGGAATCGCCGCCGCGCAGGAAGATGGAGGCGCTGACCGTGAGCGCTCCGGCGCCGACGCCGGCCAGAAACAGGTACCCGATGACGGGCATGCCCCAGTTGAGTTCCGCGGTCATGGCTACCTCCTTTCCAGTTGACGCCGGTGCGTATCGATCCGGACGTACTTGCCGTTCTTCTTGGCGTAATGCGGATCGGTGTGGTCCGCGGCGATGTAATAGACGTTGGGTTCCGTCCCCATCTCCTCGCGGAGAACGGTGACCGGGTTCATGGCGATCATCCTCGAAATCTCGCTGTCCGGATCGTTGAGGTCGCCGAAGATGCGCGCCCGGCCGGTGCAGGTCTCCACGCACGCCGGTTCCAGACCCTGGGAAACCCGGTGCAGACAGAAGTCGCACTTGTCAGCGGAGCCAGTGACGGGGTTGAGGAAGCGGGCGTCGTAGGGGCAGGCCAGGATGCAGTACTTGCAGCCGATGCAGATGTCCGGATCGATGACGACGATGCCGTCTTCCTCGCGCTTCCAGGTCGCGTTCGTGGGACAGACCGTGACGCACTGCGGTTCCGAACAATGAAAGCACAGCCTCGGCAGGTAGCTAAGCGAGACGTGCGGGTAATCGCCTTTCTCTATGTACTCGACCCAGGACCGGGTCTCGCCGAGGGGAACGTCGAACTCAGCCTTGCATGAGACGCTGCACGCATGGCAGCCAATACATTTTCGCAGGTCTACCAGCATGCCGTACTGGGTCTTGCGCTTGGTTTTGGCGGCGCGGGCGGCTTTGGGAAAGGCGGTCGCCACGGCGCCGGCGGTGACAGCGGCGGCTGACTGTTTGAGGAACTTTCTGCGGGGAATGGCCGATTTCAGAGGAATGTCACTCACAGCGGTCTCCTGTGCCAAGGGGACATTGGGGCAATTATATTTAAAGGGGGATCGGCACTCTTTGATCTAAATCAAATCTAAATCAAAGATAGGTATAGTCGGGTCCGGATTATTCATAATACAGGCCAAGTATCCGACCGATTCACGATTGGCCCAGAAGGTGCGTGGCAATCGGCCGGTTCCCATGAAACCGTTTCTCACGCGGCAGGCGGCTTGGTGGAAATTTCTGGCGGGCCCAGGCGCGGGGTCGCGCGCCTTCCGGGAGCCCCCATGCCCGCCTACCACTTCCGGCACTTGGCCTGGATGGCGCGGTAGCTGGTCACCGAGTCGATCTCGGCGTTGGCCAGTTCGGCGGCGGTCTCCATTTTCTTCACCCGCCACGGGGACGCCGCGCTGGCCGTCGGGCATCCGCGAGGGCGCCCAGTTCCACTTCCGCGGCGGCGCCGAGACCTAGGCCGCGAGGGGGCGGTGGAAGGCAAGGTCCCACCAATCCTCCATGGAACCCACGCTATCCCCCCGGAAAAGACGGGATTCCATGGCCCCGGGCGTGGCCTCATTTGACGCCATTTCCATCCGCACTACCGTGATTCGACATGGTACATGACGTTTCGATCCTCCCAGCTCACCTTTTCCAGGTCCTCGAACCGTTCTTCGATATTCCTCCTGAAGGCATTGCATGAGGCGTCGAATTCATCCCGGGCATAGAGCGAGAAGGTCGAATAGTGCTTTGCATGAACCCGATCCATCAGACACCTCAACGAAGCAGAGCGCTTGAAAAGGAACGTCTTGGCCTCGATCAGCCCGAGTCCTTCCGCCGAGTCGATGAAGTCGCGCATGGTTTTCTCCGCATACAGACGCGTTTCAATTTCGTTGAAGCGGGGAAAATATCGTCCCCAGATCGTTAGGGCGTTCTGTTCGGGCGTTCGCGAGTAAACGAACAGGCGGCCGCCCGGGCCGCCTTCGACAGGAAAACATGCAAGTCGAAGTGGTGCACCGAGTTGAAACTGAACATCGCCTGCAAGGAGTTCTCCCCCAGGTCCAGGTCTTCGATCGCGGACAGCCTGGTTTCGAATCCGTTGATCCCTTCGCCGGTCAAGCGACTCCCGAGCTGGGCCAGCATGCCTTCGTTGGCATCAACGCAAATGAGATGGAGACCCGGCAGGTGGCGGAACAGCAGCCGATCGTAGCGCCCCTCGCCGCAACCCACGTCGGCGGCGAGAAGCGATTGGCGCCCCTGAAGGGCGTCGCGGATGTAGAGGATGGGATCCTCGTCCGTCGTCCTCACGGTCCCATACGCGTCGGCCAGTTTGGAGAAATGGCCGCGCTAGGACGAATTTGCAGTTTCCTCCGAGATCATAAGCCCCCCCTCTCGGTTGAATGCCGAATTCGGACCCGGCCGAGGCGCGGCAGCCGAGATCGTTTATTGGCTACGCGTGACGGGGAACCGCGCTCTCCCCTCCACTTATCCTACCACTTCCGGCACTTGGCGTGAATGGCGCGGTAGCTGGTGACGGTGTCGATCTCGGCGTTGGCCAGTTCGGCGGCGGTCTCCATTTTCTTCACCAGCGGCCGGAGCTTCCCCATCAACAGCTTCTTCACCCGCTCCGCCGCCCGCTCCCGGGAGCCGACGGTGACGGGGCGAAGGCGCCGCACCTCGAGGGCCAGGCGTTCCTCGATCCAGGGCGCGTAGCGCCTGAGCGTGTCGCGGTAGACGGCCACGTGCTCCTCTTCGTGGTCCAGGATGGCGCGGTAGGCGCAGCCCCCCCGGCGGTACTTGCGGTCGATGTAGATGACGAAGGTCGTGAACCCGGCCGTCACCTCCACCTTTACCGGCGCGGCGCAGAAGCGGTTGGCGGAAACGGGGACCACGCGCACGCCGAGCCGCATGTCGATGCGCAGTTCGGCCTGGGTCAGGCCGAGGGGATACCAGCCCCGCTTGCTCCCCTTGCCGCCGTGGCGTTCCTGGATGCGCTTGAGGTCGCTGCGGGTATGGCCGGCGCGGTGAACCACCTTGCCGGGATCGCTGTTCAGGACCACGGTGGCTCTAACGCCGTCGCAGGGGCCGGCGCCGAGAACGGGAAGGGGAAAGGCGGAGAACGCCGCCGCCCATGCGAGGGCCGCCGCCAACGGCAGCCGTGCCGCCGTCAGCGGGGCTTCCGGGGTTTCCATTCCTTGGCCAGGCGCTCCGCCTCGGCGACCTGGTCGGCGCTCAGAGTCTTGGCCAGGGCCTTGCGGTTGTCGATGGCCTGGGTATGGTTCCGGGCCGCCGCCAGGGTCAGCCACATGAGGGCCCTGACCTCGTCCTTGGGCGTGCCAACGCCCCGCGCCAGGCGGACGCCGATGTGGTTCTGGGCCTTGGCGTAGCCCTGTTCGGCGGCGGCCAGGAACCAGCGGGCGGCGGCTTCCGCGTCCTCGGGCGTGCCGTCACCGTCGCGGTAGAACTTGCCCAGGTTGTACTGGGCCTTGTCGAAGCCGGCCTCGGCCGCCTTCTTGATCCAGGTGAAGGCGCGCTCGAAGTCCTTGGATACGCCATAGCCATAGTGGAACATCTTGCCCAAGGTGTACTGGGAACGGATGAGCCCTTGGCCCGCCGCCTTTTCCAGCCAGGCCACCGCCTTGTCGTAATCCTGCTCGACCCCTTTCCCCGCGATATAGGCCTGGGCCAGACTATGCTGGGCCTGGACATCGCCCTGATCGGCGGCCCTGGTCCACCAGCGGATGGCCTCGGCCGTGTCCTGGGCCACGCCCCGTTCTTCGTCGTACATGATGCCGAGGTTGAACTGGGAGCGGGCGTCGCCGCCGTCCGCCAGGGGCCGCCACTCCTTGAGGGCGGTGGCGAAATCGCCCTCCTGGTAGGCCCGCCATCCGTCTTGGAAGTCGGCGGCGGCCGGCAGGGCCAGCGTCCCGGCGAGGACGGCCCAGGCGACAGCCTTGATCAAGGCGCCCGGCGTCAATAGCTTTCGCATGTTCCCAATCTTCCACATCTCGTTCAAGCCTATGACGCCCGGGCGGCGAACTTGGTCACCTGCACCCTGAGCACCTCGATCAGGCCATCCACGCCCTGGGAGCGGACCACGGAGGCGAACTCCGAGCGCTGGGTGGCGAGCATGCTCACCCCCTGCACGATCACGTCCAGGATCTTATAGGCGCCCGCCCCGCCCCGGACCCGCCACCCGGCCACCAGGGGGGGGCCGCTCGGGCGGCCGATCTCGGTCACCACAACCGCGTCGATCTTGCCCATGGGTTCCACCTTGACGATCTTGAAGATCTGTCCCGAATAGCCGCCGAGCCGCCTGGTATAGGTGCGCAGCACGAACTCCTTGAACAGGCGCTGGTATTCGTCCCGCTGATCCGGCGTCGCCGTGCGCCAGGCCCTTCCGAGGACGAAGCGGCCGATCTTCTGGAAGTCGAAACTGCGGCTCAGGAGGGCGCGCAATTCGGCTTCCCGCCGCTCCAGGGTCGAGCCCCGGGCGCCGAGGATGGCCATGGCCTCCCCGGACAGGCTTTCCATGAACTTGCCGGCCTCCTGGAGCGGCGTCTTCCCGGCGCCGGCGGCGGGCGGTGCCCAGGCCACCCAGGCCACGATCACGACCATCAGGGAGCGGCGTGCGTTCATGGCCGAAACCTTATCCCGAAACCGGCGGGGCGCTGGCCGGCCCGCTCACCATAAGGCGGCCGGTTTCGGGTTTCAACCGGCGCGGAAGCCCCAAGGGGGCTGGTTTAGAGCGGGTCAGGATTGATAGGAACCATTTGACCGGGATTATTTTGTCCCGTGGCTAGGCACGCTCCGAAAGGCGATGCTTGCGCATCGGATGAGGGGCGTAACGACGCCACGGGGCAAAAGAACCCGGCCTCCGGTGGGGCAGATCGGTCCCCCGGGTGCGTTGCAACGCTTGCCCGATGCTGCGGCATCGCGCGGCGCGCCGCGCCTGCCCGAATGAACCGATCTGCTCCCATCAAATTGATTCCTATCAATCCTGAACCGCTCTGGAGCGCTTGGGCCGCTTGCCGCCCAAGGGAGCCACCCCTTGCCCAGCAGGTTGACCCGGATCGGCTGGTCGAATTCCCAACCCGCGGCCGTCTCGCGGCCGTGCTTCATGAAATTGGCGCGCAAGGCGGTCCCGTCGGCCCGGAAGGCGGCCCGGCGGCCGGGATTTATACGCGTGGTGTTTTCCCTGTAGGCCTCGAAACTTTCGTGGCGGCGGACGTGGGTATAGGTAACTTCCCTTTGCCCCTTCAGGCCCACGGCGGCGGCGGCCAAGATGGCCTCGTAGGCGCGCGCGCGCACACCCGCTTCGTCGTCTACGGCGCGGCCCATCTCGTAGTGGGAACCTTCGGCCAGAGGCTCGGCGATATAAGCGAGGCCGACTGGCCCGAGCACCCGGGCCGCCTCGGCCAAGGCCCTGGCCGGGTCGTCCACGTGGTGCAGGCTGTTGAAGAAGACGACGATGTCCATGGCCCCGCCGCCGAAGGGCAGGTCCCCGGCCACGCCCTCGAGATACGTCTCGTCCCCCGCCGCCCCGGCCGCCAGCGCCACTTCCATCTGCCCGGCGTTGCAGTCCAGGCCCCAGACCCTGGCCCCGCGGCGGGTCATCAGGCGGACCAGGCCGCCCGTGCCGCAACCCACGTCCAGGACCCGCTTGCCGCCGAGGTCGAGCAACTCGACAAGCACCTCTTCCTGATTCCGTATCTCCATGACATCCCTTGAAGTCGCCTAACCCCTTATACATCACTCCGGGTAAGCGGGCCCTCTTCGTGACGGGCGGCGGAAAAGCTGTTAAATCGGGGGCATGGACGGAAAACCCCTGTCGGGGGTGCGCGTGCTGGACGCCGCCACCTTCATCGCCGCCCCGTACACGGCCTCCATCTTGGGCGAGTTCGGGGCCGAGGTGATCAAGGTGGAGCGGCCGGGCGAGGGCGACCCCTTCCGCCGCTTCGGCACCCCCAGCGGGCGCCCCGATTCCACCCTGGCCTGGCTCAGCGAGGGGCGCAACAAGAAGTCCGTGACCATCGATCTGGGCACGACTGAGGGGGCGGACCTGTTCTTGCGGCTGGCCGCCGTCAGCCACGTGGTGTGCGAGAACTTCCGCCCCGGCACCATGGAGAAATGGGGCCTGGGATGGGAGGAGCTGAGCGCCGCCAATCCGGGGCTCGTCATGCTCAGGATTTCCGGCTACGGGCAGACCGGGCCCTACAAGGACCGGCCCGGCTTCGCCCGCACCGCGCACGCCTTCGGCGGCCTGACCCATCTCGCCGGCATGCCCGGCGGGACGCCCGTGACGCCGGGGTCCACGTCCATCGGGGACTACATGTCGGGGCTCTACGGCGCCGTCGGCGTGCTGCTGGCGCTGCGCCACCGGGAGCAAACGGGCCGCGGGCAGGTCATCGACGTGGCGCTTTACGAATCCGTGTTCCGGGTGCTGGACGAGATCGCGCCCGCCTACGCACAGGAAGGCAAGGTCCGGGGGCCCGAGGGCGCGGGGACGCTGAATGCCTGCCCCCACGGCCATTTCCAGGCCGGCGACGGGAGCTGGATCGCCATCGCGTGTACGTCGGACAAGATGTTCGAGCGCCTGGCCCGGGCCATGGGCCGGCCGCAGCTGGCGTCTCCCGAACGCTACGGCGAGCAGTCCAGGCGGCTGGCCGCGCGGGCCGACGTTGACCGCCTGGTGACCGAATGGACCGGGTCCATGGACCGGGACCGGCTGATGGAAATCTGCCTCGCCCATGAGGTGCCGGCGGCGCCCCTGAACACCATCGCCGACATCTTCGCCGACCCCCACTTCAAGGCGCGCGACAACCTGGTGGAGGTGAACGAGGGCGACCTCGGCCCCGTGGTCGTGCCTGCGGTGATCCCCCGGCTGTCGGAGACCCCGGGCGAGATCACCAACCTGGGCCCGGCGCTGGGAAACGCCACCGACGAGGTGCTGGGCGGCCTGCTCGGCCTCGACGAAGACGAGATCGCCCGCCTCAGGCAGGCCAAGGTGATCTAGACTCCGCGACCATCCGGGCCGACCCTCGTCGAGGGCCGGCATTCCCGGTTGCGTCCCTCGGGTCGGGGGGTTTACGTTGGCGCCCCTTGAACCAAGACCCAACGCCTGGATAACGCCATGTCCCTCGTCGCCCAACGCCTCGGCCTGATCAAGCCCTCGCCCACCATCGCCGTCACCCAGAAGGCCCGTGACCTCAAGGCCGAGGGCAAAGACGTCATCGGCCTCGGCGCCGGCGAGCCCGACTTCGACACCCCGGCGCACATCATCGAGGCCGCCAAGGCCGCCATGGACAGGGGAGAGACCCGCTACACCCCAATCAACGGTACGCCCGAGCTGCGCCAAGCCATCTGCGCCAAGTTCAAGCGCGACAACGGGCTGGACTATTCCATCGACCAGATATCGGTCGGCTGCGGGGGCAAGCAGGTCATCTTCAACGCCATGATGGCGACCCTGGATCCGGGCGACGAGGTGATCATCCCGGCGCCTTACTGGGTGTCCTATCCGGACATCGTGCTCTTGTTCGAGGGCCAGCCGGTGTTCATCGACTGCCCGGCGGAAAACGGCTTCAAGCTGCGCGCCGATGACCTGGAAGCGGCGATCACGGAGAAGACCAAGTGGATCATCCTCAACTCGCCCTCCAACCCGTCCGGCGCCGGCTATGGGCGGGACGACATGAAGGCCATCACCGACGTGCTGCTCCGCCACGAACACGTGCACGTGCTTTCGGACGACATCTACGAGCACGTGGTCTACGACGGCTTCACCTTCTGCACGCCGGCCGAGGTGGAGCCCGGGTTAATGGGCCGCACCCTGACCATGAACGGGGTCTCCAAGGGATACTGCATGACCGGCTGGCGGTTGGGTTACGCCGGCGGGCCGGAGGATTTGATCCGGGCCATGACCAAGGTCCAGAGCCAGTCCACCACCCACACGTCGTCCATCAGCCAGGCCGCCTCGGTGACGGCGCTGACCGGCCCCCAGGACTTCATCGCCGCCAACAACGAGGTCTTCAGGCAACGCCGGGACCTGGTGGTCTCCATGCTCAACCAGGCGGCCGGCCTCAGCTGCCCCACCCCGGACGGGGCCTTCTACGTCTATCCGTCCTGCGCCGGCGTCATGGGCAGGAAGACCCCCGACGGCAAGACCTTGGAGACGGACGGGGACTTCGTCACCTACCTGCTGGACTCGGAAGGGGTGGCGGCGGTGCAGGGCGCGGCCTTCGGACTCAGCCCCCATTTCCGCATCTCGTACGCCACCTCGACGGATCTCCTGGAGGAAGCCTGCCGGCGCATCCAGCGGGCCTGCTCAAGCCTCACCTGAGCCCTATAGCGCTCCAGACCACGTTCAAGAGCGGGTCAGGATTGATAGGAACCATTTGACCGGGATTATTTTGTCCCGTGGCTAGGCACGCTCCGAAAGGCGATGCTTGCGCATCGGATGAGGGGCGTAACGACGCCACGGGGCAAAAGAACCCGGCCTCCGGTGGGGCAGATCGGTCCCCCGGGTGCGTTGCAACGCTTGCCCGATGCTGCGGCATCGCGCGGCGCGCCGCGCCTGCCCGAATGAACCGATCTGCTCCCATCAAATTGATTCCTATCAATCCTGAACCGCTCTAAGTCTCCGGCGTCACGGCCTTTTGCGCACCCGTGATGACGCGCCGGGGGTAAGCCGGTATATACTTGAGCGGACTGATCCGAGGGGTTCGCAGGCAATGCTGAAGAACTTGGCGGAATTCGTCTTCGGCGCGCGGCTCGACAGGCATCTACCCGAACGGGTGAGCCATTCCATCGCCGAACAGCAGATCAAGAGCGAAATCCTGATCGGCTGGGTCCAGCTGACATTGGTCTTGTTCTTCGGCACCCTTTACACCATCGCGCCCAAGACCTCCGCCGGCACCGTGTTCACGCCCGTCCCCTGGGCGCTGGCGCTCTATTTTCTGTTCACCGTGCTGCGCCTGGCGGCCAGCTACCGGCGCTTCCTTCCGCGCTGGCTCCTGATGGCCTCCGTGGTCATGGACATGGGCCTGCTCATGCTGCTCATCTGGAGCTTCCACCTGCAATACGAGCAGCCGGCGTCGTTCTACCTGAAGGCGCCGACCATGCTCTACGTCTTCATCTTCATCGCGCTCCGGGCCTTGCGCTTCGATGCGTCCTATATCCTGTTCGCCGGGGCGGCGGCGGCGGTGGGATGGCTGGTCCTGATCCTCTACGTGCTCTACGCCGACCCCGACGATCCCATGATCACCCGCGACTACGTGGAATACTTGACCTCGAACAGCATCCTGGTGGGGGCCGAGATCGACAAGATCGTCTCCATCCTGCTGGTCACCGGCGTGCTGGCGATCGCCTTGCTCAGGGCCGAGCGCTTGCTCAACAGGGCCGTCCTCGACAGCACCACGGCCCACGACCTGTCCCGTTTCGTGGCCCCGGAAGTCGCCGACAGGATCACCACGGCGGACGAGGAGATCCAGCCCGGGGACGGCGAGGTCAAGCCGGCCTCCATCCTGTTCACCGACATCGAGAAATTCACCACCATCTCCGAGAAATTGGAGCCCGACGAACTCATGCGAACCCTGAACGAGTACTTCGCCGCGGTGTCCGCCGTCATCGACCGCTTCGGCGGCGTCATCACCCAGTTCGAGGGCGACGCCATGCTGATCACCTTCAACACGGTCAAGTCCGACCCGGACCACGCCGCCAACGCGGTCCGCACCGCCGCCGGCATCCAGGACGTGGTGAGGAACAACACCTTCGGCAAGGGCATCCGTATGAAGACCCGGTGCGGCATCAGCACGGGGAAACTCGTCGCCGGCGCGGTGGGAACCAGAGACCGCCTGCTGTTCACGGTGCACGGGGACGAGGTCAACATCGCGGCGCGCCTGGAGCAGCTCAACAAGGAGCACGGCACCTACGTGCTGGCCAGCGAAAGCACGGTCGAGGAGGCCGGCGGCGAATTCGCCTTCGAACGCATCGGAGAGATCATCGTGCGCGGCCGCACGACGCCGACCGTCGTCTACACCCTCGCCGACCCGGCGGCTGGTTAAGAGAAAAAATTAGCCGGAAAGACTCTAGACCCGGATGTTCAGGTAGAAGCCCCGAGGCATCTCGCCGTCGAGGGGCCGGCCGCTGGTGAGTATCCTGTTGAGCCGCGTCACCGACTTTCGGATTTCTGGCGAATCTGCCGGGCGCGTCACCGAGGCGCGCGCCTTGACCCGGTGGGCCGCCTTGTAGTCCCCGGAGCGCGCGCCCGACTGGGCCGCCCCGGGGTTTGGAACCTTCGAGGCCTCGGTCATGGCGCCGACGTTAAGGCGGAAAGGTTAAGGGAATCTCAAGGGTCCGCGTCTCCGGCATGACCGCGAGAACGGCCCCCGCCCGTGGATAGAGGGGCACGGCCGAAGGAGGGATGGGATTTCATGGGGCGGGAAAACTGTGCTATTCCCAGCGCCTGGACAATCCTGGGAACACCGCATCCGTGACCATGGACGGCAGCACCTCTATCAGCGACTGGAAAAGCCCGGCCGAGGAGCGGACTTTTCTCGGCGGCCTGAGCGTCGGCACCAGGATCGCCCTGCTGGCGCTCCTCGGGCTGGCCCTGCTGGCCGCGTTCGGCGCCCTCTACGCCGTCGGCGAAGGGTGGCTCGAGGAGGCCCGGAAACAATCGACAAATTCTCTTAAGGTCAGGGCGCTGGCCGCCGAAGTGGAGGCCGGGGTCCTGCGCATGCGGCAGCGGGAAAGGGCCTTCCTGTTGCGCAAGGACCTCGAATCGGCCGCCGCCTACGAGCGGGAATCGTCCGCCGTGCTTTCGACCCTCGCCCCCCTATCCGGGATGGCGGAGGAGGCCAAGACCCACATCGACACCATCAACGACGGCGTCCTCCAGCACATCGCCCAGTTCAAGGAGGTGCTGGAGGGTGAAATGGCCCTGGGCCTGGATCAAGGGAAGGGACTGAAAGGTCGCCTGGCCGAGTCCTTCCGGGAACTCCAGTCCAAGGTGTCCAAGGCGGGCAGCGATCCCCTGTCGGCCCAGCTCAGGGCGATGCGCAGATCCGAGAGGAACTTCATGCTTACCGGGGACGGAAGGCACCTCGACCGGATCAGGAAGCGCCGGCAGGACTTCGATTCCCTGCTCGCCGCGCCGGCCCCTGACAACCAGGCCGGCATCGCCGCCTCGATGGACGACTATCAGAAGGCCGTCCAGGATTTCGGAGAAGCCAGCCTGTCACAGTTCGGGAAGATCAAGCGGCTCGGCGAAATCTATTCCTATATGGAGCCGAGCCTGGAGGCCCTGGCCGAATTCGCCGGCCACACCGGCGCCCAAACGGAGTTGCGAAGGCTCGGCCGTTCCGTCGGCCGGATGCGCATCGCCGGCGCGGCGGCGGCGGTCCTGTTGCTGGCCATATTGGGCTACCCGGTCTGGCGCAGCATCTCCCTTCCGCTGCGCGCCGTCACCGAGGCGGCCCAAAGAATAGCCGTGGGAGAACCGAACGTGGAGCTCCCGGGCCTGGGCAACGCCGACGAGTTGGGCCGCCTTGCCCGCGCCCTCAGCATCATCCATCACGACAGGCGGCGGCTTGGCGTGACCGGGGAAGACGGTGAAGGGCCGGATCAGGGCGCCGTGGGGGCGCGCCTGGCCGGTGACTTCGAGGCCAGCCTAGCCGGGGTGGTCAAGGGCGTGACCGAGGCCTCCACCCGGCTCCAGTTCGCGGCCCAGGCCATGTCGGCCACCACCGAACAGATGAACCGCCGGGCGTTCACCGCATCGGCGGCGGCCGAGGAAGCCTTCTCCGGCGTGCAGGCCATGCTGGCGGTCGTACTCGAGATTTCCGAGACCGTCTCCGAAACCAGCCGGCTGCTGGAAGGGGACGGAAACGGGCCCGGGGCGGGCGCCGGCAACCTGGACCGGGCGAGCCGCAAAATCGCTTCCGCCGTCAAGCAAATCGTCGACATCACCGAGAGGATCGACCTCCTCGCCCTGGAAGCCACCATCCAGGCGACGCGGGCCGGCTTCGCCAAGGCGGCGAGCGAAAACGACAAGACCGCCGAGCAGGTGCTCGACGCCGTCGGCCAGCTATCCCAGAGGACCATGGACCTGCGCCAGGGCGTAGGCGCCTTCCTCGACCGGGCCCGCAATTCCTAGCCATTCGACGAACGTTTCTACTATTGGCGGCGCCCCGCCGCGCCGTGGCGGTGGAGGTCAGGGAAGCGGACTCATACCAGCGGCCCTTAAGAAGGACCGCTGGGCGTTCATGCGCCACGCAGGCTCTCAGGCATAAGCGCCGGCGCGCGGTCGCGCTTGCCAAAGGGCGATTTAACAAGCTCAACGCCCTTTGGTATCAAGCCCGGTCAGGCGCCCAGGGCCGCCACGCCGGGCAGGGTCTTGCCCTCAAGCCATTCCAGGAAGGCGCCGCCCGCGGTGGTCACGTAGGAGAACTCATCGACGACGCCGGCCCGGACCAGGGCCGCCACGGTGTCGCCGCCGCCGGCCACGCTCAACAGCCCGCCGCCGGCGCTCAACCGGGCCACGGCCCGGGCCACTTCGGTCGTGCCGGCGTCGAAGGGGGACACCTCGAAGGCCCCGAGAGGCCCGTTCCACAAGAGGGTCCGGCAGCCCTCGATCCTCTCCTTCAGGTCCGCCACCGTCGCCGGGCCCACGTCCAGGATCATGGCGTCGGCCGGCACGCTGCCCAAGGAAACCGTCTCGCAAGCGACGCCTTCCTTGAGTTCGCTGGCGACGACGGCGTCCTTGGGCAGCACCATCTCGCAGCCCGCCGCCCGGGCCGCCGCCTCGATGTCGTGAGCGGCTTCGGCCATGTCGGGTTCGCACAAGGACCTGCCCACGTCGACCCCGCGGGCGTGGAGGAAGGTATTGGCCATGGCACCGCCGATGATCAGCTGGTCCATCTTGCCAGACAGGTTTCCCAGGACTCCCATCTTGGTGGAAATCTTCGCCCCGCCGACCACCGCCACCACCGGGCGGTCGGGGTTGCCGAGGATCTTGGCCAAGGTGTCGAGTTCGGCCTGCATCAGCCGCCCGGCGGCGGAAGGCAGCAGCCGGGCGACGGCTTCCGTCGAGGCATGGGCCCGGTGGGCCGTGGAAAACGCATCGTTGACGTAAACGTCGCCGAGGGCCGCCAGCCTGGCGGCGAAGGCGGCATCGTTGAGCTCCTCGCCCGGGTGGAAACGCAGGTTCTCCAGCAGCACCACGTCGCCCTCGTTCATGGCGGCGACCGCCGTCTCTGCTTGCATGCCGATGCAATCGCCGGCAAAGGCCACGCGCCGGCCGTCCAGGGCGCGGCTGAGGGCATCGGCCACCGGCCTCAGGCTCAAGCCGTCGTCCACCCGCCCCCCGGGACGGCCCAAATGGGAGATCACGATCACCTTCGCGCCCTTGTCGGCCAGCTCGATCAGGCCGGGCGCCGTGCGTTCGATGCGCGTCGCATCGCCGATGCGGCCGTCCTTCATGGGGACGTTGAGGTCGGCGCGCACCAGCACCCGCTTTCCCTTCACCCGCAAATCGTCGACGGTCTTGAACTCTGTCATGGCTCCCCCGGCGGGGAACCATGCCCGCCCCCGGGAACGGCCGTCAAGGATTACGGCCGCGAAGGACTAAACCGCCTTGAACGGGAGGTGGAAGAGTGCTTTGTTGTCGCCCTTTGTCTCGAACGGATATCCAGCATGGCCGAAGAACATCCCCTGCCCCTTCTCTCCATCGAAGACACGAAAAGGGTCGTCCACGAGTTGGAGACCGCGTTGGACACGCAAAGGGACTGGCTAAAAAATTTCCAGGCCATGCTGGCCTGCCGGACCCGGCCCGATCCCGAAGACCTCGATGTCGACTCCCACAAGAAAAGTAGCTTCGCCCTCTGGTACTACAAGGAGGCCAGCTCCCCCCTCAAGAAGCACCCCGATTTCACCGCCGTCGGAAAATGCCATCGCGACATGCACGACCAGGCGCGAATCCTGGCCGAAGCGGTCGACAGTGGCGCCGACATCGGGCCCGACCGCTACGAAGCCTTCATGTCGAGCACCGACCGCTTCGAAATGGCGCTGCGCAAGCTGCATGGCGAAGCCCGGGGACTGCTCAGCGAAACCGACCCGGTGACCGGGGTGGCGACGCGCGTGGCCATGCTCACCCACCTGGAACAGGAGCGGGCCAGGCTGAAACGCAGCGGCACCCTGAGCAGCATCGGCATGGCCGATCTGGATCATTTCAAGATGGTCAACGACACCTACGGCCATCAGGCCGGCGACAAGGTCCTGCGCTCGGTCGCCGCTTACATGCTCGAACACCTGCGCCAATACGACCAGGTATACCGTTACGGGGGCGAGGAATTCCTGCTTCTCCTGCCCAACACGTCCGTGATCCGGGCAAAGGTCGTCCTCGACCGTCTGCGCCGGGGTCTGCAGCGCCAGCGGAAGCGCATAAAAGGCGGCATCTACATCTCCATGACCGTTTCCTTCGGCGTCACCGCGCTGCTGTCCACCGTGTCGGTGAAGACGGCCATCGGCAGGGCCGACAAGGCGCTCTACGCCGCCAAGGCGGCGGGACGCAACCAGGTCCTTGTGTGGGGGTCGAAAAAACGGAAGCCCGCGAAAGCCGCCGGCGGCAAGAAAACCGCGGCCAAGAAAACCGCGGCCAAGAAATCCGCGGCCTGAGCGTCCGCTCTATGTCGATAAGTCAGGGCACCGGATTGATGGATCGCTGATCCGCGATCAATCCGGATTCGCCCTAGGGCCGTGGGGCTTCCCCCGGCGTCTTCGGTTTTCTCCCGGCCTGCCCGGCGGCTTCGGGCGAGGGCTTGACGCTCGCCGGATCGACGCCGAGCTCGGCCGCCAGCCGCTCGATCTGCTGGAGAACGGCGGCGTGCCACGACGCGTCCGGGGGAGAGACCGCCGCCAGGTCCACCCAGGCCCGCAAGGCCTCGTCCAGGCGGCCTTCCTGGGCCAGGGCCAGGGCCAGGTAATAGCGGGCCTTGGGGTTCAGGGGGTCGCCCTCGAAGGAAGACTGGAATTGGTCGCGGGCGGCGGGGGTGACGATTCCGTCGGCGGCGGCCACCAGGGCCTCGCCGTAATTGGCGACGATGTCGGGACGGTTGTCGCCGAGGCGGCTGGCGTTGGCCAGCGCCTTGGCGGCGGCGTCGAAACGCTCCTGGACCATGTAGGACCGTCCCAGGAACAGCCACCCCTTGAGGTCATCTGGATTTTCCTCCATGCGCCGGGCCAGGCGTTCGACCATATTCTCAATGTCCGGGGATCCGTCCTCCGCCGGCGGCCCCTCGGCCAGCCGCCCCGCCAGGGGCTGGTCCGGCATGCCCGGCGTGCCCAGGTGGAGGTAGAGCGCGAAGGCCCCGGCCGGCACCAGGGCGGCGACCACGGCCACGGCCCAAGAACCGTCCCGCCCGTCCGCCGGCGGTGTCTCCTCGCCGGCGCCGTCCGCCGCCGCCGCCAGCATG
>JADFTO010000272.1 GCA_022560215.1 Pseudomonadota bacterium
GCAGCCGGCGGCGGATCACGGTCTCTCCCGCCGCATCGACGCCGTGGACCTGAAAGACGTTCTTCGCCAGATCAACACCAATTGTGATAACTTCGTTCATGGACGGCTCCTATTTCCCCGTGGTTGAGATAACCACACTTTGGCACATCGCGATGCCGTCGGGTGGGAGCCGTCCACCGCATCAATATTATCCAGATAGACTCTAAGTTTCGAAAAATCGGTAAAGGCCCGCTCATACCAAGGATCGCTGATAATCATTATCGGCGATCCTTGGTATCAGGCCGCCTGGTTGGTGGTGGAGTCGGTGAGCAGGGCGTAGAGGGCTTCGGCCTTGTCGGTGCCCCTGAGCTTCTGGCAGACGGTCTTGTCGCGGAGCAGCCGTGACACCCGGGCCAGGGCCTTCAGGTGGTCGGCGCCCGCCGATTCGGGCGCCAGCAGCAGGAAAATCAGGTCCACGGGCTGTTCGTCTATGGCGTTGAAGTCTATGGGACGCTCCAGGCGGGCGAACAGTCCGTAAAGGCGGTCCAGGTTTGGAATCTTGCCGTGGGGAATGGCGATGCCGTTGCCGACGCCGGTGGTCCCCAGCTTCTCGCGCGCCATGAGCACGTCGAAAATGGTCCTCTCGTGCAATCCGGTGAGGCCGGCGGCGCGCCTGGACAGGTCCTGAAGTACCTGCTTCTTGGACGTGACGTGGAGGGATTCGACCACGCTCGCGTCATTGATGAGTTCGGAAATCTCCATGGCCGGCCCTTATACCAGTTTGATGTTGACGGGATCGATCCACCCGATGTTGCCGTCGGCGCGCCGATAAACCACGTTCAGGCCGCCGTTGGCGCCGTTGCGGAACATCATCACGGGACTTTCGGACAGGTCCAGGCGCATGACCGCCTCGCCCACGGTCAGGGTGGCGATCTCATGGGGCATCTCGGCGATGATGGTGGGCTGGTCCCCGACCACCTGTTCCTCGTCCTCGGAGGCGATGATGGAATACTGGGCGGGCAGGGTTTCGGTTGCCCCGCGTCCCTTGTGGTGATCGCGCAGCCGGCGCTTGTAGCGCCTGAGGCGCTTGGTGATGCGGTCCAGGGCCCCGTCGAAGGCGGGATAGGGGTCGCCCGCCACGGCCCCGCCCTGCATGACCATGCCGCGGCCGGCGTGCACGGAAATCTCGGCCCGGAACAGGTGCCCTTCCTTGGACAGGATCACGGTGGCGTCGAGAGCCTTGTCGAAATACTTGGAAACGGCGGAATTCAATTGGTCCTCGGCATAGCCGCGCATGGCGTCGCCCACGTCCAACTGCTTGCCTTTGATTGATATGTCCATGCCGGACTAGGGAGTCTTCAACATGTTCTTGTGGGTGGTTTGATCGTCGATCGGCGGCTGGGCTTCAACCCGTCCCGCCCGCTGGCCGCGAAGGCACGGAAACTAGTTGTCCAATCCACCAGAGTCAATAGCCGCACATAACCACCCCGGGCGCCCCCTCACAAGGGCCGGGCCTTCTCGCGGCGGCGCTGAACCGACGACGGGATGTGCATGGCTTCCCGGTATTTGGCCACCGTTCGCCGGGCGATGTCAACACCGTCGCCCTTGAGGAGTTTGACGATCCTGTCGTCGGAGAAAACCCCGTCCGCCTTCTCAGCCTCGATGATCTCCCGGATGCGGTGGCGCACGGATTCGGCGGAGTGAGACGCGCCCCCCGACGACGAAGAGATGGCCGGGGTGAAGAAATATTTCAGCTCGTAGATGCCCCGCGGCGTGGACACGTACTTGTTGGATGTCACCCGGCTGACGGTGCTCTCGTGCATGTCGATGGCGACGGCGATATCGCGCAGGACCAAGGGCCTGAGGTACTGGACTCCATTGGCGAAAAAGCCGTCCTGCTGGCGCGCGATCTCGGTGGCCACCTTGAGGATGGTGGTGGCCCGCTGGTGCAGCGACTTGACCAGCCAGTTGGCCGACTGGAAACACTCGTTGATGTACTGCTTGTCATCCTTGGAGCGGACGGCGCCCTTGATCCGGGCGTGGTATTGGTTGTTGACCAGGACCCTGGGCAGGGTTGCCGAATTGAGCTCGATGATCCATCCCCCGCCCGGGCGCGCCCTCATGATCACGTCCGGGACGACGAGCTGGGCCGGGGTATGGTCGAAGGCCAGCGCCGGCTTGGGATCGAGGGACTTGATCTCGATCACCATGTCGGCCAGGTCTTCGGCGTCGACGCCGCACAATTCGGCCAGCGCCGCGAGCTCCCTTCTCGCCAGCATGTCCAGGTTGCCGACGAGGATCTCCATGGCGGGATCCAGGCGGTCCCGGTCGCGGAGCTGAAGGCGCAGGCATTCGGCCAGGTTGCGGGCGAAGATGCCGGGGGGATCGAATTCCTGGAGCCTGGCCAGGGTCTTCTCCACCTGGTCCGCGCCGCAGCCGAGCACCTGGGCCACCCGATCGAGACCGCCGTCGATGTAGCCGGCCTCGTCCAGCATGTCGATCAGATGCACCCCGATCATCAGGTCCACGGGGTCGTCCAGGTCCATGGTCAGCTGTTGGCTAAGATGGTCGCGCAAGCTAACGGTGCCGGCGAGGGTCTGCTCTATGGCCTGCCCGGGCCCGTCGAAACCGCCCCCGCGCTCCGGCATGGGGTAGTCCTGGGCGCTGTCGTTGTTCCAGACGTTGTCCACATCCACGTCGAGGGAAAGGTCGTCGCCGGCGGCGAAATCCATGCCGTCGGCAGAGTCGTCCGCGCCATCTTCGAAGCCGTCGTCTGTGGGCTCGTCCGGGTCCTGCAGGGAATTTTCCCCCTCGTCGCGCTCGAGAAGGGGGTTCTCCTCCAGCTCTTGCTCCACGTAGGCTGAGAGTTCCAGGTTGGTGAGCTGCAGCAGCTTGATGGCCTGCTGAAGCTGCGGCGTCATGACCAGCGACTGGCTTTGCCTGAGATCGAGACGGAGTGTCAGAGCCATTTCGGTTGCCGGCCCGTTCTACAACCTAAACCGGTCCCCCAGGTATACGCGTCTCACGTCCTCGTTTCCGAGGATGTCGGAGGGAGTCCCTTCCATCAGCATCATGCCGTCATGGATGATATAGGCGCGATCGATGACGTCGAGGGTGTCCCGGACGTTGTGGTCGGTGATCAGGACGCCGATCCCCCGGTGCTTGAGGTGGACGACCAGGTCGCGAATGTCGCCGACGGCGATGGGGTCGATCCCGGCGAAGGGTTCGTCGAGAAGGATGAAATTAGGAT
>JADFTO010000071.1 GCA_022560215.1 Pseudomonadota bacterium
CGAAGGCGCGGGCTCCGTGCTCGACGCCGCCGCCCTTGGGGTCGTAAGCGCCGAAGACGAGCCTGCGGACGCGGGCCAGGGACACGGCGCCGGCGCACATGGCGCAGGGCTCCAGCGTCACGTAGAGGTCCGAGTTCTCGATCCGGACCGCCCGGCGCCCGGCCGCAGCTTCGCGGATGACCAGCATCTCGGCGTGGGCCGTCGGATCGCGGAGCTCCTCGCACCTGTTGCCGGCGGCCGCCAGGACCCGGCCACTCAGTGCGTCCACCAGGACGGCGCCGACGGGCACCTCGCCGCGCCCGGCGGCGGCCTCGGCCTCGGCCAAGGCGCGTGCCATGAAGCCTTGCCGGGAAGCATTCATGGAGCGACCCTGCCCGCCCCCCGGGCAGACGTCAAGGGAGGCATCCGAACGGGGCCTTGCCGGATCCGCCGCCGGGGCCCTAATGTGCGCCCCATGAAGACGCCCCTCATCGGCATCACCATGGACCGCGAGGAGGGTTCGGACGCCGCCTATTCGACGTTTCCGTGGTACGCGATCCGTGAGAACTACTCGGCCGCCGTCGCCCTGGCCGGCGGCCTGCCCGTGCTGCTGGGCCACGAGGCGGGCTTGGCTGATTCCTTCCTCGAGGCGATCGACGGGCTGCTCGTCACCGGCGGCGACTTCGACCTGGACCCGGCGCTCTTCGGCGACCCCATCCGCCACGCCGCCGTGACCACCAAGGAGGCGCGCACCGCCTTCGAGATGGCCATGGCCCGCGGCGCGATTTCCCGGGACATGCCGGTGCTCGGCATCTGCGGCGGCCAGCAGCTCCTTCACGTGGTCCTCGGCGGCGCCCTGATCCAGCACATCCCCGATGAGGTGGCCGGCGCGCTGGCCCACGAACAGCCCAACCCCCGCGATGAGCCCGGCCACGACGTGGAGGTGCGCGATGGCACCCTGCTGCACGGCATCGTCGGCGTCACGCGCATGTCCGTCAACAGCGCCCACCATCAGGCGGCCAGGGACGTGCCCGAGGGCGTCGCCGTCAACGCCGTGGCGCCGGACGGGGTCATCGAAGGCATAGAAGGCACCGCCCAGACCTTTTGTCTCGGCGTCCAGTGGCATCCCGAGTTCGCCATCGATCCCGGGGACGGGCGCATCTTCACCGCCTTCGTCGACGCCGCCCGGCGCTACCGCGGCCATGGATAAGGGCCAGCGCATCGCCAAGGTGATGGCCCGGGCGGGTCTCTGTTCCAGGCGCGAGGCGGAACGCTGGATCACCGCCGGGCGGGTGCGGGTGGACGGCGAGGCCGTCACCTCCCCCGCCCTCAACGTTTCGCTCGAGCAGAGCGTCACCGTCGACGGCAAGCCCCTGCCCGCTCTCCAGCCCTCCCGGCTCTGGTGCTATCACAAGCCCCCCGGCCTGATCACCAGCCACGCCGATCCCCGGGGCCGGCCCACGGTCTTCGAGCGCCTGCCCGGCTCGCTCCCCCGGGTGGTCTCCGTCGGCCGCCTGGACTTGAACTCGGAAGGTTTGCTCCTGCTCACCAACGACGGCGCCCTGGCCCGCGTCCTGGAACTTCCCACCACGGGCTGGACCCGGCGCTACCGGGTCAGGGTCTTCGGCGCCGTCGACGAAGACAGGCTGGCCGCCCTCGAGGGTGGCCTCGCCTTAGGCAAGGTCCGCTACGGCCCCGTCCACGCCCGCCTGGACAGCCGGCGGGGGGGCAACGCCTGGCTCGCCGTATCCTTGACTGAAGGGAAAAACCGGGAGATCCACAAACTGATGGAACACCTGGGCCTGGTGGTGAACCGCCTCATCCGGGTGGCCTATGGGCCTTTCCAGCTGGGCAGGCTGCCCCGGGGCCGGGTCAGGGAAGTGCCGGCCAAGGTGCTGAGGGAGCAGTTGGGTGACCTGGCTCCCACGGTCGGCCAGCGGGCGCCTTCCCGGCGGCACGGCAAAGAATTAGGGGCGGACGATTGAGGATCGTCGGCGGCAGGCACCGGGGGCGGGCCCTGAAGGCGCTTGAGGGGAGCGCCATCCGCCCCACCTCGGACCGGGCGCGGGAGGCCATCTTCAACATCCTGGAACACGGGGTGCAAGGGGGAGGACCGGCCGGGGCCGCCGTCCTCGACGTCTTCGCCGGCACCGGCGCGCTGGGACTGGAGGCGCTGTCCCGGGGCGCCGCCCGCGCCACCTTCATCGACAGCGACCGGGCGGCGCTGGACTGCGCCCGGCGGAATGCCCGCGCGCTGGGCTGTGAAGGCGCCGCCACCTTCCTCGGGCTGGACGCGGCCCGCCTGCCGCCACCGCCCCCGGACGCGGGAGGGCCGTCGTCCCTGGCCTTCCTCGATGCGCCCTTTGGCTCGGGGCTGGCGGAGCGCGCCCTTCGCGGCCTGGCGGCCAAGGGTTGGATAGCCTCGGGCACGGTCCTGGCCGTCGAGGTAGGAGCCCGGGAATCCCTCGCCCTCCCCCCGGGATACCGTCAGTTGGACGAGCGCGCCTACGGCGCCGCCCGGGTGGTGTTCCTGAAGTACGCCGGATAGGGCGTCTCAATTCTGCCTTTGGCCGCTCTAGCGCCGGCCGAACAGTTTCTCGATGTCGGCCAACTTCAGCTCCACGTAGGTGGGGCGGCCGTGGCTGCACTGTCCGGAATGCGGCGTGGCCTCCATCTGGCGCAAGAGCGCGTTCATCTCGGCCGCGTTCAGCCGCCGCCCGGCGCGGACGCTGCCGTGACACGCCATGGTGGCGGCCACATCGCCCAGCCGGTCCTTGAGGCTCAGGGCCTCGTCGAATTCGGCCAGGTCGTCCGCCAGGTCCCTGACCAGTCCCGCCACGTCCGTCTCGCCCAGGAGCGCCGGGGTCTCGCGCACCACCACCGTCGAGGGGCCGAAGGACTCGATGACCAGCCCCAGCTCGGCCAACTCGCCGAATCTGGCTTTGAGTCGGCCGGCGGCGGCCTCGTCAAGTTCCACCACCTCGGGGATGAGCAGGACCTGGCGGGCCACACCTTCCCTGTCCAGCGCCGCCTTGATGCGCTCGTGCACCAGGCGTTCGTGGGCCGCGTGCTGATCGACGATGACGATGCCGTCGGCGGTCTGGGCCAACACATAGGTGGCGTGAAGCTGCGCCCGGGCCACGCCCAGGGGATAGTCCCCGGGCTCCGCCGCCTCATCCGGCGCCGGCGGCGGGGCCTCGGGCCCGGGCAGGGGGGCCTGGAACTGGGCCGCCGTCTCTGCCAGCCCGGACGGCGGCGGCCCCGCCCTCGGGAGGCCGCCCGGGCCCGGCTTGAAAGCGCCCAAGGCCGCGTCCGCCACCGTACTCGAGGCCCGGTGGCCGGCCCCGGCCAGGGCGCCCAGCAAGGCGCCGACGATCAGCCCGCGCACCAGGCCGGGGTCGCGGAAGCGCACTTCCGTCTTGGCCGGATGCACGTTGACGTCGATGGCGTCGGTGGGGATGTCCAGGAACAGGGCCAACAGGGGGTAGCGGTCCGAGGCCAGGAAATCCCGGTAGGCGCCGCGAACCGCCCCGTACAAGAGCTTGTCGCGCACCGGGCGTCCGTTGACGAAAAGGAACTGGCGGGCCGCGTTGCCCCTGTTCAGGGTGGGCAGCCCGATGTGGCCGGTGAGCCTGATTCCCTCGCGCTCCGCGTCGATGGCGAGCGCGTTGTCCTCGAACTCCCGGCCCATGATCGCGCCCAGCCTGGCGAGCCGGGCCGGAAACGGGTCGCCCTCGGCGGCGGCCAGCCTGATCCGCTGCCTGTCGCCGTCGCTGAGGGAAAAGGCGATGCCGGGATAGGCCATGGCCAGCCGGTTGATGGCCTCGCTCGCGTGTTCCAGTTCGGTGCGCGGGGATTTCAGGAACTTCAACCGGGCCGGGGTGGCGTAGAACAGGTCGCGGACCTCGACCCGGGTGCCGGGGGGGTGGGCGGACGGCCGGGGCGAGCTTTTCCTTCCGCCCTCGACGGTAATGGTCCACGCGGTTTCGGACTCAGCCGTGCGCCCGGTGATGGAAAGGCGGCTGACGGCGCCGATGGAGGGCAGGGCCTCGCCCCTGAAGCCCAGGGTGTCGATCCGGGACAGGTCGTCGCCGGGCAGCTTGGAGGTGGCGTGGCGTTCCACGGCCAGTTCCAGGTCGTCCGCCGTCATGCCCTGGCCGTCGTCGAGGACCGAGATCAGGGTCCGGCCGCCGTCCTTCACCGTCACGTCGACGCGGGTGGCGCCGGCATCGATGCTGTTCTCGACCAGCTCCTTGACGGCCGAGGCGGGCCTTTCCACCACCTCGCCGGCGGCGATGCGGTTGATCACGGCCTCGGGCAGCCTGCGGATGGTCACGGGGCCCTCCCTTTCAGGGTCTTGTAGAAGTTGATCAGGCCGTTGGTGGAGCAATCGTGGCCGCTGACCGGCCCCTCGCCTTCCAGCTCGGGCAGGATGGCGGCGGCCAGCTCCTTGCCCAGCTCCACGCCCCACTGGTCGAATGAATTGATGTCCCAGATCACCCCCTGGACGAAGATCTTGTGCTCGTAAAGGGCAATCAGCATGCCCATGGTCCGGGGATCGAAGCGCCCGACGAGGATGGAGTTGGTGGGCCGGTTGCCCTCGAACACCTTGTGGGGGAGCAGGCTCTCCAGGTCCTCGGGAGGGAGCCCGGCCGCCTCCAGCCCGGCCCGGGCCTCCTCTTCTGTCCTTCCCTTCATCAGGGCCTCGGTCTGGGCGAAGAAGTTGGCGAGCAGCATGCGGTGGTGGCCGCCCATGGGGGCCGAGCTCTCGGCGGCGGCGATGAAGTCGGCGGGGACCAGCCGGGTGCCCTGGTGCAGGAGTTGGAAGAAGGAATGCTGCCCGGGCGTCCCCGGCGCGCCGAACAGCACCGGGCCGGTCTGGTAGTCCACCCGGCGGCCGCCCCGGGTCGTGGACTTGCCGCTGCTTTCCATGTCCGCCTGCTGGAGGTAGGCGGGCAGGCCGCGAAGGTGATGGTCGTAGGGCAGGACGGCGTGGCTCCCGGCGCCGAGGAACCCTGAGTTCCAGACGCCGAGCAGGGCCATGACGACGGGCATGTTGGCCTCCAGGGGGGCCTCCCGGAAATGCTCGTCCATGGCGTGGGCGCCGTCCAGCAGCTCCTCGAAGGCGTCCATGCCGACGGCAAGGGCGATGGGAAGGCCGATGGCCGACCACAGGGAATAGCGCCCCCCCACCCAGTCCCAGGTCTCGAACGTGTTGGCGGCCTCTATGCCGAAGCCGGCGGCGGCGCCCGGGTTCGCCGTCACGGCAACGAAATGCCTGGCCACCGCGCCCTCGCCCAGGGCATCGGTCAGCCAGGCCCTGGCCGTGGCGGCGTTGGCGAGAGTTTCGGGCGTGGTGAATGTCTTGGACGACACGATGAAGAGCGTGGTGGCGGGATCCAGGCCGGCCAGGGCTTGGGCGATGTCGGCGCCGTCCACGTTGGCGACGAAATGGATCCCGGGCCCGGACTTGCGGTAAGGCGTCAACGCCTCGCACACCATCTCGGGGCCCAGATGGGAACCGCCGATGCCGATCGAGACCACGTCGGAGACCGCCTTTCCCGTCGCCCCCATCCAGGCGCCGGAGCTGAGCGCGCCCGTGAAGTCCCTCATGCGGGCGAGGACCCCGCAGACGAGGGGCATCACGTCGATCCCTCCCACCATGACCGGCCTGCCCGAACGGTTGCGCAACGCCACGTGCAGGGCGGGGCGGCCTTCGGTCGAATTCACGGCTTGCCCTGAGAACATGCGCTGCCGCCACTCCTCGACGCCGGCCTGGCGGGCGAGGTCCATCAACAACGCCATGGTGTCCGCCGTCACCCGGTTCTTGGCGTAGTCCAGGAAAATCCCGGGCAGCGAGATGGAGAACGCCCCGAAGCGTCCGGGATCGGCGGCGAACAGGTCGCGCATGTGGAGCCCGGCCACGGTCCCGGCGTGGGCTTCGAGCGCCTTCCAGGCGGGGGTGGCGATGAGGGACGTCATGGCCGGCGCCCTTGCTCCTTGATCGGCTTCAGCCGCCGTCGGAAACCACGATCCGCGGCCGGTGGCCGTCTGGATCGCGGAAGTCGATCCCCGAGGCCTTGATTCCGGTCATGGCGAGCCTTTTTCGGAGTCCACGCCCACGGGCTCGCCCACCACCACCACGGTGAGGGAATCCGCGTCGTAGAGCCGTCCCGCCACCCGGTTGGCGTCCTCGAGGGTCACCGCCTCGATGTAGGAATTCCGGCGCTCCAGGTAGTCTATCCCTAGGTTCTCCAGCTGCATGCCGATCAGGATCGAGGCGATGCGGCCGCTTGAGGTAAAGCGCAGCGGGAAGGACCCGGTGATGAAGGTCTTGGCGTCGGCCAGCTCTTTTTCCGTCACCCCCTTCAGGCTCAGTTCCCGCCACAGTTTCCTGATGATGGCGATGGTCTCCGAGACGCTTTCGTTGGCCGTCCCGGCGCTGCCCAGGATGAGGGCGGAATGGTCGAGGGGATAGAGCGCGGAGTAGACGGAATAGGCCAGCCCCCGCTTTTCGCGCACTTGGTCGTAAAGGCGCGAGGTGAATCCGCCGCCGCCCAGTATGTGGTTCACCACGGTGGCCCTGTAGTAATCGGGATGGTCCCGCTTGAGCCCCGCTTGACCGAACAGGATGGCGCTCTGCGGCACCGGTTTTCGCACCACGATGGTGGCGCCGTTGGCCCTGGGCGTGGTTTCGGGAACCCGCGCCGGCGCCGCCTTCTCCGGCAACTCCCCGAAGACGGCGTCGAGCAGGGGAGCCAGCGTGGCGGCGTCGATGTCGCCGACCACGCCGATGACCAGGTTGTCCCGGGCCAGCCGCCGTTTGACGAACCCCCTGAGGTCGTCCACGCCGATGGCGGCCACGCTTTCCCCGGTCCCCCGCACCGGACGGCCGTAGGGATGGCCCGGGAACAGGGTCCGCGAAAGGGTCTGGCGGGCGATGACGTCGGTGTCCTCGGAGTCCTGGCGCAGCCGCGCCTGGATCTGGCCCCGGATGCGGGCCACCGGCTGGTCGTCGAAGCGCTGCTTGGTCAAGGCCAGGCCGAGGAGCCGGAAGGCTGAGTCCCGGTTCTCGGTCAGGGTCCGCAAACTGCCGCTGAAGGTGTCCCGTCCGGCATCGAAGCTGAGTCGCACGGCGAGATCCTCCAGGCGCCCCTGGAAAGCCTGGCTGTCGAGATCGCCGGCGCCTTCGTCGAGCAGGGCGGAAACCATGTTGGCCAAGCCCTCCTTGCCCGCCGGGTCCAGCGCCGCGCCGCCGCGGAAGGCTATGCGGACCGAGATGATGGGATTGACGTGGTCGCTGACCAGCCAGGCTTCCACGCCGCCCGGGCTGACCACCCTTTGCACCTCTATGGCCAGCGCCGGCGGCGCCAGGAGGATCGGCGCCAGGGCGGCAAGGACGCGCAAGGCGGCTTTCATCCCCGGCTAATCCTCCTCGGGCAGCAGCAGGGCGGTGACCGAGCGCTCGGCCTCGATCACCGCCCGCGCCGCGGCATTGACCCGGGCGGCGTCGACGGCGCCGATGCGCTCGGGCCAGGTTTCCACGTCCTCCACGGTGCGCCCGGCGGCGAGCGCCGAGCCCAGGACCCGCGCCCCGGTGCGGAGCGAATCGCGGGCGTAGACGGCATCTGCCTGCATGTGCTTCTTGGCCCGGGCCACCTCTTCATCGCTCACCCCATCGCGCAGCAGCTTCTCCACCTCGGCGTCCATGGCCGCCTCTATGGCCTCCATGGTGACGCCGGGCCGGGGGCTTGCGTAAAACGAGAAACGGGACGGCCCGAGCGGGTCCGCGTCGTAGGAGACGCCGGCGGAGACCGCCAGCTTGCCCTCCACCACCAGGGACCGGTAGATGCGGCTGGTGGCGCCGCCGCCGAGGATCCGGGCCAGCACCTCCAGGGCGTGGGCGTGCTCCGTCTCCCCGGTCGTGTAGCTGGGGGCCAGGACCGTGCGGCTCCAAGACGGCTGGCGGACCCGGGAATCCCTCAAGGTAACCCGGCGCTTGACCTTCTGCGGGGGCTCGCTCGGGCGCTTCCGGGGTGTCGCCGGCGGCGCCGGAATCCTGCCGTAGGTCCTTTCCGCCAGGGGACGCAGCTCCTCGGCCGTGATGTCTCCGGCGACGACCAGGACGGCATTTTTGGGGGTGTACCAGCGGCGGTAGAATTGGCGCACGTCGTCCACTTCGATGGCCCTGATCTCGTGCTCCCAGCCGATGATGGGGCGGCGGTAGGGATGGTTCATGAACAGGGCCGCGTTGGCCTGTTCGGCGAGGATGGACGACGGGTCGTTGTCGACCCTGAGGCGCCGCTCCTCGAGGATGACGCGGCGCTCGGTTTCCAGTTCGTCCTCGGTGATCACCAGGTTGGTCATGCGGTCGGATTCCATTTCCATGACCAGTTCCAGGCGGTCCAACGCCACCGTCTGGTAGTACCCGGTGTAGTCATAGGAGGTGAAGGCGTTCTCGCGCCCGCCGTTGCGCGCCAGGATCCTCGAGAATTCCCCCGGCGCCAGGGTCTTGGTGCCCTTGAACATCAGGTGCTCCAATAGATGGGCGACGCCCGAGCGGCCCGGCGGCTCGTCGGCGGACCCCGCCTTGTACCAGACCATCTGAGTCACCACCGGAACCCGGTGATTGGGCACGACCACCACCTGCATGCCGTTGTCGAGGCGGAAGGTCTGGGGATTGAAGACGCCGGCCCGCGCCGGCTCCGGCAGGACGAGGGCCAGGACCACGAGGACGCCCAGGAATCCCGCCTGGGCGGCGAAGGCGGACCGGCAACGGTACGCAAGGCCACGTCCGGCGTTCAATTGAACAGGTCCTCGAAAAGCCCCTTGCGCTTGCGTTCGATGGTCGGGGTTGCGCCTTCGGTGAGGGGCCGTCCCAGGGCCTGGTTTTCCCGGATGCGCCGGGATTCCTTCGCCGGATCGACGAGCCGGCCGTATTCGATGGGCTTGCCCCAGAACAGGATGCGCTCGACGATGTCCTGATCCTCCTCGGCCAGGACGGAGGTCTCCCTGTTGATGGTGGCGCGGATATCCGGATCGGCGCTAAGCGCGCCGGTGTTCCTGAGCAGGGCCTGCACACCTGGGCTGGCCCCGGCGGCGTCGAGGCTTTGCCCGCCCAGGATGGCCTGCTTGGCTATGTCCCTGGGGTTGACCCTCTGAGGCCGGTCGGTCCCCGGCGCCGGCGGCCTGAGTCCGTAATCGGGCGGCAGGCTGAGGGGGGCCCGGGTATAGACGGCAAACTCATCGGGAGCCGACTTCTCGAGCCCGATGGCTTCGCGCGCGCCTTCACACCCGCCGGCCGCCAGCACGGCGAGAAGGAACACAATCACCCGTCCGCTGGTATTCATCCATCCGCCTTTTTCCCGGCTTCATTTTTAGGCTTTTCGGCCTTCACAAACAAGGAATCTAAAACCAGCAGGGCGGCGCCGACGGTGATACATGCGTCCGCGACGTTGAAGGCCGGCCAGTGATAACCGGCGGCGTGGAAGTCCAGGAAGTCCCTGACGGCGCCGAATTGCAGCCGGTCGGCCACGTTGCCGAGCGCCCCGCCGATGACCAGTCCCAGGGCGGCGGCGACCGACAGCCTGTCCGCGCGGCGCAACCAGACGGCAAGGGCCAGAACGATGGCCAGGGCGAGAGCGGTTAGAATCCACGCGGTGAGGGCGGAATCGGAATCGAAGATGCCGAAACTGATCCCCCGGTTCCAGGCCATGACGAGATTGAAAAAGGGAGCCACGGGAATGACCCGGGGCGGCTGCATGAGGGCGTCGACGATCCACCACTTGGTGGCCTGATCGAGGGCGCCGACGACCGCCGCAATCCCTAAGCCGATGCGCAATGAGCCATACGACTGCAAAAGGGAGGGGCCGGGAATCACCGCCTCCCGGTCATTGGGCCGCCGCCGCGTGAAGCCTGACGGCATCGGCGCAGCGGCCGCAAACGTGCCTGAATTCGGCATCGGAATCGACCTCCTCCAACACCTTCCAGCAGCGGGCGCACTTTTCGCCTTTGGCTATCTCTGCAACAACCCAAGCATCACTGACATCATTAAGCGAAAAACTGTTTTCAGGCCCCCGGCCCGCGATGAAGGTCGCGCCGGAAGTAATAAACAGTTCCGCGGGGTCGAGTTCATCGAAAAGGGTTATGACCTTGCTATCTGCATAAATCACGGGGTGCGCCTCCAGGGACGAACCGATGTTTTTTTCCGCCCGTTCCACCTCCAGGGCCCCGGTGACGGCGCGGCGCAGTTGCCTAATTTTCGCCCATTTTGCGGCCAGCTCGTCGTCCCGCCATTCCGCGGGCGCTTCGGGGAAAAGGCGCAGATGAACGCTGCCGGCGTCGGGATCGCGGGCGAGCCAGGCTTCCTCGGCGGTAAAGCAGATGAACGGCGCCAGCCAGGCGGTGAGATACTCGAACAGGATGTCGAGCACGGTGATCGCCGCCCGGCGGCGGTCCGACGAGGCGGGGTCGCAGTAAAGGCTGTCCTTGCGGATGTCGAAGTAGAAGGCCGACAGGTCCTGGGCGCAAAAGGAATGGAGCTCGGCGAAAAGGGGATGGAACTGGAAGTCGTCCGCGGCCCGGCGCACCATGCCGTCCAGCTTCCACACCCTGTGCAGGACCCAGCGCTCGAGCTCGGGCATGTCTGCGCTGCCGACGCGCCCGGCGCCTTTTGACCCGTTCAGGTTTCCGAGCAGGAAGCGCAGGGTGTTGCGCAGGCGCCGGTAGGCGTCGGTCTGGTGGCGCAGGATCCCGGGACCGAAGCGCAGGTCGGTGGTGGTATCCGAGGCCGCGACCCAGAGCCGGATGACGTCGGCGCCGCTCTCCGAGACGATGTCCTGGGGCGACATGCCGATGCCCTGGGACTTGGACATGGTGCGGCCCTTCTCGTCGAGCATGAAGCCGTGGGTGAGCACCGCCTCGTAGGGCGCCCGCCCGCGGGTGCCGCAGGATTCCAGCAGCGAGGAATGGAACCAGCCGCGGTGCTGGTCCGAGCCTTCCAGGTAGAGCGAGGCCGGCCAGGCCAGCTCGGGCCGGGCCTCGAGCACGAAGGCGTGGGTCGAACCGGATTCGAACCAGACCTCGATGATGTCGCGGCCCTGCTCGTAGTCCTCGGCGCTGTAGTCGTCGCCCAGGAAGCGCTGCGGGTCGCTCAGGAACCAGGCATCGGCGCCC
>JADFTO010000072.1 GCA_022560215.1 Pseudomonadota bacterium
AGTACGGGACGAAGAACTGGCACCTGCGCGTCGGAAAGGGGAAGCCCGCGGCCCTGCCCGGGGCGGCCCCGGCGCCCGAAACGGCGGCGGCGCCTGATCCGGCTCGGGAGGCGCCCTCGCTCCGGCCCGAGGAGCAGGCCGGGGTGGTGACCGCGCCCATGGTGGGCACCGTGCACACCGCGCCCGAACCCGACGCCCCGGAATTCGTCAAGGTGGGAGACACGGTCGAGGAGGGACAGATCCTGCTTTTGATCGAGGCCATGAAGATGTTCAATCCCATCAAGGCCCCGACGGCCGGCCGGGTGGTCCGCATCCTGATCGCCACAGGCGAGCCGGTGGAATTCGGCGAGCCCCTGATGATCATCCAATAGGCATGTTCGAAAAGGTGCTCATCGCCAACAGGGGCGAGATCGCGCTCCGCGTGCAGAGGGCCTGCAACGAGATGGGCATCCGCACGGTGGCCGTCCATTCCACCGCCGACGAGGACGCCATGCACGTGCGGCTCGCCGACGAGACTGTGTGCATCGGCCCGCCGCCCGCCAAGGACAGCTATCTCAACGTCTCGGCCATCCTGACCGCGGCCACCATAACCAACGCCGACGCCATTCATCCCGGTTACGGCTTCCTGTCCGAGAACGCCGATTTCGCGGCCATGGTCGAGGAGCACGGCTTCACCTTCATCGGGCCCGAGCCCGACCACATCCGGATGATGGGGAACAAGATCAGCGCCAAGAAGGCCGTCTTCGAGGTGGGCATCCCGGTGGTGCCGGGTTCCGACGGGCCGGTCAGCGGCGACGAAGAGGCCCTCGACGTGGCCGAGGACATCGGCTTCCCGGTGCTGATCAAGGCGGCGGCCGGCGGCGGCGGCAAGGGGATGATCAGGGCCGGGAACTCCCAGGAGTTGCCGGACGCCCTGAAGATGGCGAAGGGCGAAGCCCTCGCGGCCTTCGGCGACGACGAGGTCTATATCGAGAAGTTCCTGCACGGGCCGCGCCACATCGAGGTGCAGGTGCTGGCCGATTCCTTCGGCAATGTGGTCCACCTGGGAGAAAGGGATTGCTCGCTCCAGCGCCGCCACCAGAAGATCCTGGAAGAGGCCCCCTCGCCGGCCCTCAACGACGACCAGCGCCAGCGGATCGGGCGCGTCGTCGTCGACGCCATCCGCGAGCTCGGATACCGCAGCGTCGGCACCTTCGAGTTCCTTTACCAGGACGGCGAGTTCTACTTCATCGAAATGAACACCCGCCTGCAGGTGGAGCACCCGGTGACGGAGATGATCTGCGGCCTCGACCTGGTGCGCGAGATGGTGCGCATCGCCGCCGGCACGCCGCTTGGCTACGGCCAGGAGGACATCCACTTGTCGGGCCACGCCATCGAGTGCCGGATCAACGCGGAAAACCCTGAAACCTTCCTGCCCTCGCCCGGCCGTATCAGCGATTATCACTCACCGGGCGGCCTCGGCGTGCGCGTGGATTCGGCCCTCTATTCGGGCTACCTGGTTCCCAACCACTACGACAGCTTGATCGCCAAGCTGATCGTCCACGGCGCCAACCGCAACGAATGCCTGATGCGCCTGCGCCGGGCGCTCGGCGAATACGTCATCGGGGGCCTGGAGACTTCCATCCCCTTCCACCTGCGGCTGATGGCCGATCCCGACTTCGTCAACGGGGACTACGACATCCACTGGCTGGAAAGGTTCATGGGCGAAGCATGATCCGTGCTGGCAAAAAGGCGAGGAACTTTTTTACGAGGTGCCAATGAGCGCTCCGGCCAGTCCTAAGCTGTCGCCCGAGCTGGTTCTCAGGGCCTACGCCTGCGGCATTTTCCCGATGGCGGAAAGCCGCGGCCGGAGCGGCGTCTTCTGGGTCGATCCGGAGGTCCGGGGCGTGCTTCCCCTGGACGCCTTCCACGTGTCGCGGAGCCTGGCCAGGAAAGTGCGCCGCCGGGTCTTCGACATCACATGCGACAGCGCCTTCGGCACCGTCATCAGGGCCTGCGCGGAGGCGGCCCGGGGACGCCCCGACACCTGGATCAACGACGACATCATCGAGGCCTATTGCGAGCTCCACCGCTCAGGATTCGCCCACTCCGTGGAAGCCTGGCAAGACGGCAGGCTGGCGGGAGGAATCTACGGCGTGGCCCTGGGCGGGGCATTCTTCGGCGAAAGCATGTTCTCGGCCGCCACCGACGCCTCCAAGGTGGCCTTGGTTCACCTGGTGGCGCGCCTGAAGGCCGGCGGATTCCGCCTCTTCGACGTGCAGTTCGTCACCGAACACCTGAAACAGTTCGGGGTCGAGGAAGTCCCGGCGCGGCGTTTCCAGGAACGCCTGGACGAGGCGCTCGCCGTCAAGGCCCGTTTCTATTCGGGCGATGTGGACTCGGCGCTGGCGGCGCTGCTCTCGCAGTCCAGGACCCAGATGTCGTAGACCGGGTGCTCCATGGCCGAGAGCGCCGGGCTGGAGGCGAACATCCAGCCCCGGAAAAGGCTGATCGCCGCCTCGCCGGGCCGCACCTCCCAGATGTCGAGGAAGGCGGCGCTTTCAGGCGGTTCCTCCGGCGGCCTCTTGTCGCAGATGCGGGCGATGATCTCGAGCGCCCCGAAGCGCACCGTCCGGCCCACCGGCGCCACGATGGTGGAGACCCGGGCCGTCACCTTGTCCAAGCCCTGCAACACGGCGATGTCCAGGGGCTCGGCCCGGGCCGCCACGCCCATGAGAAGCAGCGCCGGAAAGAGGGCTTGGCGGAACAGGGTCGTCATGCCGCGCCCCGGCCCATCCGTTCAGTCCCGGACGGCGTGGAAGCGCAGGCGCACGTAGTCGACGGACCATCGCCCCCGGCCGTCCGCCAGCTCGGGCGCCAGGGCGTCCTCCAACTCCGCGATGAAGGCCCGGCGGCCGCCGTCGGGCACCGCCATGAGGAAGCCCTCGCAGAAGGTCCAGAGCCAGTCCTCGATGCCGCCCGGGATATGCGTCGGGCGGGGGAAAAGCTCCATCTTAGGCACGCGGAATCCCGCCCCTTGCAGGAGCGCCGTGAATTCCTCCACGCCGGGGAAGTACCAGGGCGTGAGCGCGGCGGCGTCGATGCCCCGGCGCTCCAGGCCCTCCGTCAGGGCGCCGGTGATGGTCTCGATGTTGCCCTTTCCGCCCAATTCACCGACGAAGCGCCCGCCGGGCTTGAGGGCCCGCCAGACCCCGGCCGCCACCCGGTCCGGCGGCCGCATCCAATGGAGGGCGGCGTTGGAGAAGACGGCGTCGAATTCTTGCCTGAAGTCCAGGGACTGGCCTTCGACCACCCGGGCGTCCACGCCCCTACCTTTAGCCGCCGCCACCTGTTCGGCGCTGGCGTCGACGCCCACGACGGAAGCGCCCGAGTCGATGATTCTTTCGGTCAGGCTGCCATCCCCGCAGCCGAGGTCGAGGATCTTCTCGCCGGCCCGGGGCGCCAGCAGGCCGAGCACGGCGACGCCGAACTCGGGCACGAAACCCGCCCAGCGGGCGTAACGCTCGGGATTCCAGGTCTGGACGCCGGCGGCGGGGTAATCCTTGCTAGCGGTCACCGCCATGCCTTACGGGCCGCCACAGGATTCCCCCCCCCGGTGGCGAGGACGATCAGCGCCACCCCGCCGACGATCGCTTCCCTGTAGTTCCCGTTCATCCGCTCACTCCGCGGCCCAGGCCCGTCAGTCCGGGGTCCAGGGCTCGTAATCGCCGCTGGCCGGCGCCCGGCGCCCCCCCTTCAGGTCGTGGCCGGCGGGCAGATAGGCCTGCCTGGTGCCGGTCGGGTTAGGCATGTGCTCCTTCTGCCAGGGCCATGCCCGGACCGCGCTTTCGGTGAGCGGCGCGTCCGTGGTGTGATGCAGCCAGGCGTGCCATTCGGGCGGCACCTTGGAGGCCTCCACCTGGCCCTTGTAGAGCACCCAACGCCGTTCCCGGCCCTGGAGCTTGCGCCCCCGGGAGCGGTAATAACGGTTGGAGAACTCGTCGGCGCCGACCAACTCCCCCATGAACCAGGTGTAGAAAAGAGTCCCGAGATGCATGGCTAGATCATTCCCCCGGCCGGTCCCCGGCCAAGGGCGCGAATATGGCATTTCGCGCCGGGAGCGTCCAGCCCTCCCCTCGGACGCGCCGGCGCCGGCTCGCCGGTCGTTTTCCCACCGGCGGCGGCGCCGGCGCCAGCACGAAAACTTGATCGACGGGGCCCTGGTGGATGCCCGGATAGGGGGGATGGCCATTGAATGTTGAATCCCGTTGGAAACCCTCCCATGGCTTCCAAATCGATCCAATGAACCTTCCCTTTGCCACGGCCCATGCCTTAGGAACTTAATATACTTAAGATAAACTGAATTCGCTTGTCCGCCAGCGATGATTGTTATAAAATTTGGTTTGGATTTAAGCGCGGGGGCGCATCGGCCACTCTATTAGGGGACGTAGAGCCTTGCCCTTCGGAATCCGCCTTCCCCTCCTCGTCCCATGGGCATCGCCGTCAATGGTTCCGGCCGGAACATCGGCGCTGGAAGCACCCCGAATGCGTGGTCTTTCAGAAAAAAATTGCAGCCCGTTATCATTCCATCCCAAGAGGCGGTGAGTTTACGCATATGAGTAGATTTCGCTCCTTCGCACTCGAATCCTTCCTGATTTACGCCCTCTCCATACCGCCAATGATCCTTCCTGCGTCCGCGGCAGAAAAGGTCGTCCTTCAGCTTTGCTCGGACCATCAGTTCCAGTTCGCCGGCTACTACGCGGCCAAGTGGAAGGGGTACTATGACGAAGCAGGGCTGGATGTTGAATTCCGTTCCGCCATCGGGCCCGACAAGCAAATCCACGGCGCGGTCAAAGAGGTTTCGGAAGGTCGGGCCGATTTCGGTGTTGGGAGCGCAGACATAATCATTGCCCGGGAGCTGCCGCGGGAATCTGCCGTTGAGGATCTCCAGGCCTTCAACCGATTTCAAGCCGGCGAGGTTGCCAAGCTGATGCTTCATCCCGTGGTTCAACTGGGACACATCAATTCCAACCGCTGGGGCAAGATGCATGAGGCGATCAAGGACGCCGGAATGATTACGGGTAACTTTGATCCGCTGACTTTCATTTTCGATCCCGTCCGCCAACGTCGGGAAGCAAATGAACGATTGATCTTTGTAATTAAGATCGTTCTGGCCGGCGTGGTTGCTCTTTTAATAGTCTCCTCCACATGGACCTTTATCCTTAGGCGGTCCGTCGCCAGGAGGACGGCCGAACATCGCGAGAGCGAGGAGCGTTTCAGGGATATTGCCCAAACATCGTCCGACTGGTTCTGGGAAATGGGGCCGGACCTTCGCTTTACCTACCATTCCGATCGCTACTTCGAGATCACTGGCTTCTGCCCCGAAGACAAGATCGGCACCAGCCGCACCCATTACGTGGATCCATCCGATCTCGAGAGTGACTCCGAGAAGTGGGCCGCTCACTTCGAGGATATGGAGGCCCGGAGATCCTTCAAGAACTTCGAGTATGAGTTCAAAACCCACGATGGAAGAATCATTTACGCCCGCATAAACGGCACCCCAATTTTCGATGTCGAAGGTAAATTCCTCGGCTACCGGGGAACCGGAACCGACATCACGGAGCGCAAGCGGGCGCAAGAGCGCCTGCGTGAATCCGAGGAGAAGTTCCGCGCCGTGGTCGATCACTCGTCCGCGGCCATCGTGTTCAAGGACACCGAAGGCCGGTATCTCATCGTCAACAAGCAATGGGAAACCTGGTTCAATCAGGGTGCCAGGGAGGTCATCGGCAAGACGGTCCACGATTTCTTTCCCCGCCAGGACGCCGACGCGATCACCGCCCACGACCGCCGGGTCCTGGATGGGCTCGAGCCCGAGGAACGGGTGTACAACTTCACGTATCCGGACGGGATCACACGCGACATTCTTTGCCAGAAATTCCCCGTCATCGGCGCCGACGGACGGCCCCTGGGCGTCGGCTCGATCGCCACCGACATCACCGAGCGCAAGAAAACCGAGCATGAATTGCTCGAGGCCTACGAGGAACTGGAGGCGCGAATCGAACACCGGACCCGGGACCTGCGCCAGGAGATCTCCGAGCGCAAACGGGTGGAGGAGGCCCGCCGCGCCGCCATGGAGCAGGCCGAAGCCGCCAACCGGGCCAAGTCCGAGTTCCTGTCCTCCATGAGCCACGAGCTGCGCACGCCGCTCAACGCCATCCTGGGCTTCGGGCAGCTCCTGGAGCAGAACCCCAAGGACCCCCTCACCGACTCGCAACTGGAACACACCCGCCAGATCCTCAAGGGCGGCCGGCATTTGCTGGAGCTCATCAACGAGGTCCTGGAACTGGCCAGGATCGAATCAGGGAAAGTCACCCTCGCCAAGGAGAACGTGAGACCCGGGAAAATCTTCGCCGAAAGCCTGGACCTGACCCGGACCTTCGCGGACGAGGCCGGAATCGAACTCAAGGACCGCACCCATGATCTGGACCTGCCCTTGGTCCGGTGCGATCCCACCCGGTTCAAGCAGGTGTTGATCAACCTTCTTTCCAACGCCGTCAAGTACAACCGCGAGGGAGGCCGCGTGACCCTCGCCTGCCGGGAAATGGACGACGGCATGCTTCGCGTCGAGGTCATCGACACCGGCCCTGGGATTCCCGCCGAAATGCAAGGCGAGCTGTTCCAGCCGTTCTGCCGGCTCGGCAAGGAAACCACGGACGTGGAGGGCACGGGCATCGGCCTGACCATCACCAAGCAACTGGTGCACCTGATGGAAGGGCGCATCGATGTCGAGAGCGAGCTCGGCAAGGGAAGCACGTTCTGGTTCGAACTCCCCCTGGCCGGGGAGTCCGCGCCCGGTACGGACGCGGACGAAGCGCACGAGCCCCCCCCTTCGGCCAGGACATACCGGTTTCTCGACCAGCCGTTCAACCTGTTGTACGTGGAGGACAACCGGGCCAACCAGGACCTCATGGTGGTGCTCTTCGCCCGCTACCCGAATGTCAATCTGTTTACCGCCCAGACCGCGGAGGAAGGCTTGAAGTTCGCCGCCGCCAACAGGCCCGACATGATCATCATGGACATCAACCTGCCCGGGCTGAGCGGCATCGAGGCACTCGGCAAGCTCAGGCGCTCCAAGAAAACCCGCGCCATACCCGTCATCGCCCTGTCGGCCAGCGCCCTGCCGAGGGAAATCAAGAGGGGACTGGAAGCGGGCTTCCTAAGCTACCTGACCAAGCCCATCGTCATCGACGAGGTGCTGAACGCCATAGACGACGTGCTGGTGGACGCCTGAATATGCCCGAAAATCGGCGGCCGGCTCGGCCCCAAACCCTCGGGGAGGGAAGGCCCCCTCAAAACCCGCCCTCAGGAAACCCCGCGCGGGGCTCTCAGGCCGGGTGTCGACAGGTGACGGGCGACGGTCTCCAGGAATCCATTGATGGTAATGGGCTTGGGGATGTAGCCATCGCAGCCCGACTCGAGGATTCTTTCCCTGTCGCCCTCCATGGCGAAAGACGTCACGGCGAGCACCGGGATGTTTTTCAGGTCGTCGTCCGCCTTGAGCATCCTGGTGATGTCCAGTCCCGAACGTCCGGGCAACATGGTCTTGGACATAGCCTGCCCCCCTCGTGTCGCTTCGCCGCCGGTGAAGGAACCCATAATCATCCACCGGGTCCTATCCGTTAAGCAGGCTCTGGACCTTCTCCGGCGTAAGCTTCTTCGGCTGCAGCGCCATCATGGAATGTACCCCGTCGCGAATGGGCGCCGCCTGTTTCTTGCGGCGCTCGGGCCCCTTGTAGGAGGCATGATCCATGCGCCGCCTGTCGGGACCGAAATAGGCGTTCATGCCGGTGGTGCGGATGAAGGGCCTGGGGCTCTCGATGATCGACTGGACCCGCGAGTAGAGTTTTCTCGCGGAGATGGGCTTGGCCAGGAACTCGCTGATGCCGGCGTCGCGCGCCTCCATCACCCGGTTCAACTCGGTGTAACTCGTGAGCAGGATAATGGGGACGAAATGATTGGGGCTGTCCTCGGCGGTGCGCACCAGGCGCGTGAAGTCGATCCCGTTGAGGGGGTCCATGTTCCAGTCGGCGATGATGATGTCGGCGGCAAAGTGGTGCAATTCCCTGAAGGCGTCGACGCCGTTCGATGCTTTTATGATGCCCTTGACACCCAAGGCGATTAAGATGCCTTTCACCAACGCGCGCATGTGCCTGTTGTCGTCGACGACGAGGAAATTCACCCTTTCAAGGTTGTACTCAGCCATAGGCGTATCCTTCCAGGCCCGGACCCTGCGGATGGAACGCCAGGGCCGGCGCCTTGGTCCGTTTCGGATCCGCGTGGCAATCCCTGACCCTCAGGATCTTCGGCAGGATCCCAACGAAAACGTCAACGAGTCTGGGGTCGAAATGGAAGCCGGCTCCGCGCTTGATTTCCTCCACCGCGGCTTCGATGCTCCAGGCTTTCTTGTAGGGGCGGTCTGAGGTGAGGGCGTCGAAGACGTCGCATACCGCCGTGATCCTTCCCTCGATGGGTATGTCCTCGCCCTTCAGCTGCCGCGGGTAGCCCGTCCCGTCCCATTTCTCATGGTGGGAAAGCACGATGACCCTGGCCATCTGGATGATGTCCGAGGTGCGCCCGTCCAGGATGGTTGCCCCGATCTCCACGTGAGACTTCATGATCTCCCATTCTTCCGGGTCGAGCCTGCCCGGTTTGAGGAGTATCCTGTCGGGAATGCCTATCTTGCCCACGTCGTGCATGGGGCTGGCATGGAGGATCATGGTGTTGATCTCCTCGCCGAGCCCGGCGGCCTGCGCCAGGCGCTGGGCATATTTGCTCATGCGGATGACGTGCATGCCGGTTTCGTTGTCCCGGTATTCGCCGGCCCTGGACAGGCGGCGGATGATTTCCAATTGGGTTTCGCGAACTTCTTCGTTGCGCCGGCGCACGATGGCTTCGGAACATTCGGCCCGCCACCGCCGCTCGTTGTAGAGGGCGCGCACTTCCAGCATGTTGCGGATGCGGTAGAGGGCTTCCTTTATCTCGAACGGCTTGGTGATGTAGTCCTTGGCGCCTTTCTCTATGGCGCGCAGGCGCAGGTTCCTGTCCGTATCCGCGGTGATGACCAGGATCGGCAGGTAATCGTTCCTGACCGTGTCCGCCAGCCGGTCCATGACCTGTATGCCGTCCAAATGGGGCATTTTGAGGTCGAGCAAGATGAGATCGAAGCGCCATTTAAGGTGAAGGTACCGCACCTGGCGGGAATCCGTCGTGCTCATGAGGTTGTCGTAGCCTTCCTGCTCCAGCATCTTTTCGAGGAGCAGGATGTTGGCCGGATTGTCGTCGACGATGAGGATTCTCGCTTGGTTGGTTTGGTTGCCGCCCATGATACTTATAGCCGAAAGTCCGGCCACTCCCCCGGCCACGCCTAAGCTTGCGCCATCCTTCAGGAACTTAGACGCGGGCGGCGGGGAGGGTCTATTGTGTAGAACCGAATCAGGGTAGGGGTTTGCCCTTATCCGCCTTCACCCGATGACCATTTTCATCAGGTCGGCCAGTGACTTGGCTTGAATCTTTTTCATCACCCTGGCGCGGTGGACCTCGACGGTCCTCTGGCTGATGCCGAGCTCGTGGGCGATCTGCTTGTTGGGCTTGCCGGCGGCGATCTGGTCCAGGACCTGGCGTTCCCGCGGGGTCAGGAGGGAGAGCCGCTTGTCGATCTCGGCCTTGCGGGACCGTTCCCCCGCCAAGCTGACGTCTTCCTTCATGGCCTTCTGGACCAAGTCCAGCAATTGCTGGTTGTTGAACGGCTTTTCGATGAAATCGAAGGCCCCCCTCTTCATGGCACCAACGGCCATTTGCACGTTGCTGTGACCGGTAACGATGATCACCGGCAGATCGATCCGCCGGTCCGCCAGTTCCTTTTGCAGCTCGATGCCGCTCATGCCCGGCATGCGCACGTCCAAAAGAAGGCAGCCGCAGCGGTCGGGCTGGAAGGCGTCCAGGAATTCCCGTGCCGATGCGAATGTTTCAACGGCAAGATCGACCGATTCCATAAGGCATTGCAGGAGATCGCGATTCACCTGGTCGTCGTCGACAACAAATACCGTCGGTTTATCCATCATGGATTCCATGAACCCGGGTGGAGGGCGGGAAGGAAAATTTTTTAAAATCTGGAATTTTTACATCCGGAATTTTTACATGTTGAACAACTCCTCCGATTCCCTGACATGAGTCAAAGAATCCTCGGAGTATGGCAACTCTTAAAAGGGTTATCAATCCTATAATACATTACCATAGATTGCTGGGGAAAGGACGGATTATTTACTCAAAGCAAGTGTAAATTCCGGCATTGACGCTACAATGCGCCAGCCCTTGGAAGCCCCGTCGCCTAAAGCGGATCGTCTTTGACCGGAAGCACTTCTGAGGGACCGGTCAAAGGCGCCGAGCCGCTCTATTTCCATAAGTCAGAGCACCGGACTGACGGATCGCGAATCTGCGATCAATCCGGATTCGCTCTAGGCCCGACGTTCCTTGGGGAGTCGGCGGGGACAACCCGGCGTGAATGCCGGTGGCGGCGGGGCGTCGCTTAATTTGAATTTCCAAACGACTAAAGTTATGTAATCCATTCTTTTTAAAGCATTAATCTATTCACAATACGCTCGCCGTCGCCTGCTGCCGCTGATTCTTCTCCGCTTAAACCGCCCTTCAAGAGCGGGTGGCAATCCTTTGAAAACACTATATCTTGTGATTTTTCCCATGTTTGGCCACAAAATATTGTTGCGTCCAGGCAAGGGATGGGATACATATTGTGTCCCTTCAGCTTCACTAATACGTGATGTTGTGGTCGATTTCGGGGGACCGCGGTCGCCAGGGGGAGATGTTTCAGGCCAAGGGGGGGGCCATGCGGATCACACGACAATTCACCCAGGAAGGCCGACCGCTTTACGATTCCATAGACTTCCGCACCGCATCCAGCGAAATCCGCAATCCGGACGGCTCGGTGGTGTTCCGGCTGGACGAAATGGAGGTTCCGGCCGCCTGGTCCCAGGTCGCCTGCGACGTGCTGGCCCAGAAATATTTCCGTAAGGCCGGGGTCCCGGCCAAGCTCAAGTGCGTCGAGGAAGAGGATGTTCCGTCCTGGCTGT
>JADFTO010000273.1 GCA_022560215.1 Pseudomonadota bacterium
ATTGATCGAGCCCCAAGGCAAAGAAGGCGGCGATGCCGGCGGCGAGAACGCCGAGCGGCAAGAACCGGCTCAAGCGAAGCCCGCTTGCTTTCGTTTCGGCGGACGGGGTGTCCGTGGGCCGGGGAGAATTGACGTCGCTCATCGTGGTGTCTTCCAAGAGGTGCGGAACGCAGTCCCGTTGGCGTTAACAAGGGCGCTTGAGGGCGAAGACCAACCTGCGGGCGCGCCCGCCGAAGAGCGCCGGCGCGTGGGTGGCGCCGGCGCGCCGGAACGAATGGCGGATGATCCGTGTGACGAATGTTCAGGCTCGTGCGTGCGTTTCTCCAAGTGCGCGTGGGTCGGTGCCGATGGTCAAGCCCGAGGGCCAGGAACCAGTCGATTCAGGACTTCCCAGTCCTCGCCCGTGGCCATCACGCAACTCATGCCATCGGGCTTGGTGAGAACCATCGTCCAGGTCGAGCCGTCGCCGCTCGAGAACACCTCGACCAACCGGTTGTCGTTGGCTAGTCCAATGGCGATCGGGGCTTCCGAGAACCGGCTGTCGAGGTGGTTGGCCAGATCGGTGCGCGCCATGCAAACGGTCTGCGCCCGGGCGGACGTCCCGAAGCCGAGCATCATCCCCAGGATCAATCCGATGGCGGCGAAAAATCTGATTATGTCGGCCAGCGGGATCACAAGAGTGTAAATGTTGGATTTCATTGTCCGTTACCTCCTGTACCTATTGATGAAAAGGCTGCCTACGTCGTTTCGGCCGCTCAGGGCGCTGTCCATGTCATAGGCGATGCTTCCCCTCGCATATGTGACCTCCGTCACACCTCACGCAGTGTTTACGGCGCGTGATGACAAATTGACGTAATCGTGATCGCCGTGGAGGATCGGAAGCGGGAGAAAGGCGAAGGCCGTGCAACGGATGACGCTTTCGTTTCGAGGCCACATCGCGGCGATTTGCGGGCTGGCGCTGTTTCAGGGAGCCTGCGCGCCCGATTCCGCCGCGGGCAGGCCGAGGGGCTTCGACGAGGTGGTCTTCGGCCGCGGCGAAGCGGAGGACCCGGCGCGCCAGGCGGCCATCGACGCCGGTTTTTGCTGGGCCACGACCTGGTTCGCCGGTGACGAATTGATCGCAGGTGCCGGGCATGGCGCGTCGGCAGGCACTGCGGGCGGCACGCGGGGTCCTCTCCGGCAGGGGCGCGGACAGAAAACTCCCTTTGACAAATCGAATTCAAGGATTACATAGGGTTAAGCGGCCTGTATAATGGCATCCGCGCCCTAAGATCACGGCAGGAAACCATGGACACCAGCCCCGCCATCGAAGACATCACCATTTCCGACAGCGCGGCCAAGCGCATCTCGGAGCTGGTCGCCGGGGAAGGGAGCGCCGGGCTGATGCTCAGGGTCAGCATTTCCGGGGGCGGCTGCTCGGGCTTCCAGTACGGTTTCAGCCTGGATGGGACGCGGAACGACGACGACCTCCTGTTCGAGCGGAACGGCGTCAAGGTCGTCGTGGACCAGGTTTCCCTGGATTACATCAAGGGCGCGGAGCTGGACTTCATCAAGGAAATGATCGGGTCCTATTTCTCGCTCAAGAACCCCAACGCCAGTTCCACCTGCGGATGCGGCTCTTCCTTCGCCATCTGAACGGCCCGGCGGCGCTCAGCCCTGATTCCAGCCAATTCTAAGCCGGGGGACCGGCCATCAAGATCGCCACCTGGAACGTGAACTCGATCAGGGCCCGGCTGCCCAACGCCTTGGCCTGGCTCCGCGATGCGGCGCCCGACGTGGCCCTGCTCCAGGAGATCAAGTGCATCGACGAGCAGTTCCCGAGGCTGGAGATCGAGGATCTGGGCTACAACGTGGCCGTCGCCGGGCAGAAGACATACAACGGGGTCGCCTTGCTCTCCAAGCGCCCCATCGAGGTGGAGCTCACCGCCCTTCCCGGCGACGCCGACGACGGCCAGGCCCGCTACCTGGAGGCCCTGACAGGCGGCGTCAGGGTGGCGTCCGTCTACCTCCCCAACGGCAACCCGGCGTTTGATGAGGACGGCCGGGACAGCGCCAAGTACGCCTACAAGCTGGCCTGGATGGAGCGCCTTTACGACCACGTCCGGGCCCTGCTGGCGACGGAGGACGCCTTCGTCCTCGGCGGCGACTACAACGTCATCCCGGAAGAGGGCGACGTCTACGACCCCCCCGCCTGGAAGGACGACGCGCTGTTCCGGCCCGAGACCCGGGCCGCCTGGCGCAAGATCCTCCACCTCGGCGTCACCGACGCCTTCAGGGCGCATCATAGGGAGGCGGGCCGCTATTCCTATTGGAGCTACCGGGGGGGGGCCTGGGGACGTGACCACGGCCTGCGCATCGACCACATGCTGCTGTCGCCCCAGGCCGCGGACCGGCTGCACGCCTGCGGCATCGATAAGGGCCCGAGGGGGGCCGAAAAGGCCTCCGACCACACCCCCGTCTGGTGCGAACTGAAGGAGGCCCCATGACCGACCAGGCAATCCGCGAAGGCGGCTGCCTGTGCGGGCGCATCCGCTACCGGATCGAGGGCGACTTCTTGCACGTCTGCCACTGCCACTGTTCCCTGTGCCGGCGCTCGTCGGGGGCCGCGTTCCTGACCTGGGTCGCTTATCCTGCGGGCGCCTTCGCCTTCACCAAGGGCGAGCCCGGCGTCTTCAAGGCGACGGACGTGGCCGAGCGCACCTTCTGCCCCCGTTGCGGCACCCAGCTCACCTTCCGTCATCAGGAAAGTTCCCACCAGGTGGACGTCACCGCCGGCAGCCTGGATGCGGCGGACGCCGTCAGGCCCCGGGACCATATCTGGGACTCCAGCCGCCTGCCCTGGCTCTCGATCGACGACGGGCTGCCCCGCCACCGGGGCGAGCGGGGCCAGGGGTAGGGCTATTATATTACTCGTTACAAGCCGCCCATGAGGCCCTTCCCCGGGAGCAATCCACCCCGGGCAGGGGGACCCGCGTTCGCCCTTGCGCCCGCCGCCCCGCCGCCGTAAACCAGTATCAACCGGCCACCGAACCCGTAAGTCGAGGGAGGACGCCCCCATGGACGCCAAGGTTTTCGACAAGAGCAAGCTGCCCAGCCGCCACACCACCGAGGGCCCGGAGCACGCGCCCCACCGCGCCTTCTACTACGCCATGGGGTTGAGCGAAGAGGACATCCACCAGCCCCTGGTCG
>JADFTO010000073.1 GCA_022560215.1 Pseudomonadota bacterium
TCGCCCTGGCCCTGGCCATCCAGAACCTGCTGTGGGGCGCGGCGCTGCCTTTCGCCGGCGCACTGGCGGACCGTTCCGGGCCGTCCCGGGTGATCGCTTTCGGCGCGCTGGCCTACGCGGCCGGCATCTGGGGGATGGCGGAATCGGAATCGGGATTGGCGTTTCAACTGTTCGGCGGGCTGTTGACCGGGATCGGGGTCGCCTTCACGGCGTTCTCCCTGGTGCTCGCGGCCATGGCCAAGGTGGTGGGGCCGGAAAGGAGGTCCCTCGCGCTCGGTCTGGGCACGGCGGCGGGCTCCCTCGGCCAGGCGGTGTTCTCGCCCCTCGGCCAGTCCTTCATCGCGGCCTTCGGCTGGCACGGGGCGCTCATATCCCTTTCGCTCTCAGTGCTGGCGCTGGTCCCGCTCGCCTTCATGCTGTCGGGCCAAAAGGGTGCGGCGGACGAGCCCGAAATAGACCAGTCGTTGATCGAGGCCCTGCGCGAGGCCCGGGGCCACCGGGGCTATCTTCTGCTGACAACGGGCTTTTTCGCCTGCGGCTTCCACGTCGCCTTCATCACCGTTCACTTCCCGGCCTACATCATCGACATCGGCCTTTCGGCGGAGGTCGGGGCCTGGGCCATATCGCTCATCGGCCTGTTCAACATCGTGGGCTCGCTCCTGTCCGGCGCCGCGGGCCAGCGCTGGTCCAAGAAATACGGCCTCAGCTTCATCTACTCCGCCCGCGCCGTGTTGATCACGGTCTTCATGCTGGCGCCGGTCAGCGAGGCGTCCGTCTATGCGTTCTCCGCCGTCTTGGGTATCCTGTGGCTGTCCACGGTGCCGCTGACCACGGGCATCGTCGCCCAGGTGTTCGGCACCCGCTACATGGCGACGCTGTTCGCCATCGTCTTCTTCTCCCACCAGGTGGGCAGCTTCCTCGGCGTCTGGCTCGGCGGCTGGATTTACGACGCCACCGGATCGTACGCGCCCATGTGGTGGGCCGGCGTCGCCCTCGGCGTGGCGGCGGCCGTGGTGCACCTGCCCATCGACGAGAAGCCGCTTGCCCGCTTGCGGCCGGCCTCGGCGTCCGGGGGCTAAGGCGGGGGCTGGGAAGCGTTGGCCGCCGTCCCCCGGCCCGCATGACCCGGATCATTGTCCGAGCCGGCCCGTCGCATTTAAGTTTCTCACGTTGACATTTTGATCGCCAGGTGGCATCCGGGTGCCAGCGGACGGAAAGGAACGGAACGGCCCACGAGGAGCCGATGATGAACGATTTCAACGTCATCGAGCTGGTCGGCACCATCGTCACGCTGCTGCTCATCGCGGTGGGGATTGCCGCCCTTACCAAGCGCGTCAAGCTGCCGTTCACCGTGGCCCTGGTCCTGGTCGGCATCCTGCTCAGGCAGTTGACGGATCATGGGCCAGAATTTCTCGGCCAATTCATCACCCACGAAATCTCGCCCAACGTCATCATGTTCGTCTTCCTGCCGACGTTGCTCTTCGAATCGGCCTTCAACCTGGACGTCCGCCAGTTGCGCAGCAACCTGCTGGCGGTCCTCGTCCTGGCCATCCCCGGCTTGCTTCTGTCCACCGGCATCATCGGCGTCATGGTGTGGCTGTTGACCCCCTTCGACCTGGCGTCGTCGCTGCTGCTGGGCTCCATCCTCAGCGCCACCGACCCGGTGGCCGTGATCGCCATCTTCAGGCACCTGGGAGTGCCCGAGCGCCTGACCATCCTGGTCGAGGGCGAGAGCCTGCTCAACGACGCCACCGCCATCGTCATCGCCCGCATCCTCATGGGCGTCGTCGCGGGCGGGGTCCTGCTCACGCCCGAGACGGCGCTGGCGAGCGTTGCCGGGTTCTTCACCGTGTTCGTCGGCGGCGCCGTCGTCGGCTGGCTGGCGGCCCTGATCTTCGGCACCGTGCTGGGGCGCGTGGAGAGCGACACGTTCATCGAAACCTCGCTCACCACCATCCTCGCCTACATGTCGTTCTTCATCGCCGAGGAGCTGCTCCACGTCAGCGGCGTCATGGCCACGGTGGCGGCCGGGCTGACCATGGGGAGCTGGGGCCGGGCCAAGATCTCCGGCTCGGTGGCCGACTACATCGAGCACTTCTGGGAATACATAGCCGGCCTCTGCAACGCGCTCATCTTCCTGATGGTGGGGCTCCGGGTGGAGCTGGCGGCGCTCTACGATTCCCTCCACATCCTGGTCTGGGTGATCGCCGCCATGCTGCTGGCCCGCGCCGTCGTGATCTTCGGGCTGGTGCCCCTGGTCGGCCTGCTGCCCAAATCGGCGCCGGTCAGCCGCGGCTACCAGGCCGTCATGTACTGGGGCGGCCTGAGGGGAGCGATCGCGCTCGCCATCGTGCTCAGCCTGACGGACTTCGAGTATGCCGACCTCTTCGTCGCCATCGTCATGGGCTCGGTGCTGTTCACCCTCCTGGTGCAGGGCCTGACCATAGAGGCCCTGGTCCATCGCCTGGGGCTGGACAAGCCGCCGCTCGCCTACCGCGTCGGGCGCGCCGAGGGCCTGCTCAACGCCAAGCGCCGGGCGCTGGAGAGAATCCCAGATTTGCAGGGGGGCGGCCTGTTTTCGGCCCCCATCGCCGAACGGCTGGAGCAGCGTTTGGGCCTGGAAATCAAGGGCCTGCGCGACGACCTGGAAAACCTGCGCCACCGGGAGCTGGAGTCCATCGAGGAGCGGCAACTCCTGTTCAACCGCGCCTTCGCCGCCGAGAAGACCATCTACTACGAGCTGTTCACCAAGGGGCAGCTGTCGGAACGAGCCTATCGCGACCTCTGCCACGCCGTCGGCCTGGAGGCGGACGCCATGCGCCAAGGCCTGCCCATGCCCGCCGACCCCCTGCATTTCCAGCAGGACCGGGCGCTCCGCGTCGCCTTCCTCAGGCTGTTCGACAAGGCGTTCGGCTTCACCGGGCTGCCGGAGCGCCTGAGGCTTGCCCATGTCGCCCGCGAATACGAGGAATCCTGGGGCCGTTACCAGGGGTGCGCCCGCATCCTGGACGAGATGGAGACCCTGGTGCTGGCCGCCTCGGCGCCCTCTGGCATCGTCGCCGAGGTGATCAAGAGGTACCGCGCCTGGAAGGACACCGCGGAGCAGCAGATCGATGCCACCGCCGAACAGTTCCCGGAATTCGTCAACGCCATGCAGGAGCGCCTGGCCAACCGGCTGCTCGTCCACGCCGAGACGGAGATCATCGAGAAAGAGGCTCGCGCCGGCTCCATCCCGGGCGGGGTCCGCGATACGGTGCTGGCGGAACTGGCCGGGGAAATCCGCGACCTGCAGGGCGCGGACGTGGCCCGGCTGCGCATCGACCCGATGGAGCTCCTGCGCAAGGTGCCCTTCTTCGGCGACACGTCCCGGGACGAGTTCCTCCGGGTCGCGGATAAACTGCGCCAAAGGACCGTGGCCGCCGGCGAGGCCGTGATCCGCCAGGGCGAGCAGGGCGATTCCCTGTTCCTGATTGCCCGCGGCGTGATCCGGGTGTCGCGCTCGGGCGAGGGAGGCGAGCATGACTTGGCGACCCTGATCGCCGGCGATTTCTTCGGCGAGATGGCGCTGCTCCACCGCGAGCCCCGTACCGCCACCTGCCGTTCCGTGACGCCCGCCGCCCTCTACGAACTCAGGCGCCGGGACCTCAACGACGTCATCGGTGTCTGCCCGGGACTGAAGACGGCGCTGGAAGAGGCCGACCGGGAGCGCCGCCGTTTGCTCGCCGAGCACGACCGGGAGCAAGGCCCCGGCGGCGTCTGAACGGAATCGACGTTTACCGTGCCCGGGCGGGCTCTCAGTCGATCCATTCGGGGTCGGGCAGCCCCATGCTTGCCGAGGGCAGCTTGCCCGCCGCGATGTCGGCGATGGTGGCGTCTTCCGAGGCGATCTTGGCGGCGGACGCCTCCAGCAACCCGGCCTGGCGCGCGAGCGGCACAACCGAGACCCCGTCGTCGTCGCCGATGATCAGGTCGCCGGGCCTGACCGGGCAGCCCCCGCAGGAGACGGCGCCGTCGATGGTGCCGCCGAACCCCTTGTGGGGGCCCGCGGGCACGATGGCCCGGGCGAAGACCGGGAAGCCCATTTCGCGTATCTCGGCCGCGTCGCGCACGGCCCCGTCGATGACCAGGCCGCCGATCCCGCGTTCCATGGCGGCCCGGGTCATGAGGCCGCCCCAAATGGCCGTGTCCCCGTAGCCGCCGGCGGCGACGACCAGGACCTGGCCCGGCTCCACCACGCCTAAGGCCGCGTGGACGGCGGAATTGTCGCCCACCATGCAGGACACGGTGCGGGCCTGCCCGACGAGCCGGGTGCCCTCACGGAGCGGCTTGATGGCGCCCGCCATCACCTGCTCCCGGTTCATGCAGTCCGAGACGATGGCCGGCGGGATGCGCTCCCATCGGGCGATGGTCTCGGGGGGCAGGATCTCGAAGTCCGTTCGGTGGCGCTGGATGGTCATGGGTGCACTCCTTGGCGTCCGGGGGTTGGCGAAGGATAACGCCTCGTCCGCCCCGGCGCCATAAGGGCGGCCAAACCGGTGCATCCCGGCCGGCGTCCTCCCCGCCCATGCCGGCCGGGGGGCGGGACTGGCGATGAAAAATCAATCACGGTGACGCCCGTGTTATGATCGAGTCGGTGTCGAATTCGGGGCCTGCAGGGAACCTGAACCATGAACGAAAACCCATCATGCCAGAGCTGCCGATTCTGGGACCCCAAGTGGAAGTTCAAGAAGGAACAGCGCTATCATCAGGGCACGACCGCCGTCGAGGCCAGCAATCCCCGCCAGACGGAGGGCCTGCGCAGACAGTCCAACAAGGGGATGTGCCGGCGCTACGCACCCCAGGCGAGCGCCCTGACCTCCGTCTGGATGGAAACCAAGAGCTCGGACTGGTGCGGCGATCACCGGCCCATCGAGCCCGCTTGAGGGCCAGGCCCCAAGCGGTGGCGGGATGAAAACCTGGCGGCGGCTGGGAATGGGGCTGGCCACGGTGCTGGGGCTCGGGCGGTGGGGGTTCTTCATCCCCTACCGTTACGCAGGCCACCTGCCCAGGGAGCGGCCGCCCTACGACGATAGCGCCTTCGTCGCCGCCCGCAGCGGCTTCATCGGCCACATCGCGGCCATGGAGAAATTCGCCGCCGATTTGGAAAGGATCGGCGCGGATGCCCCGCCCCAGCCCCGCTGGGGACAGGACTGGTTCCCCCGGCTCGACGGCGCCGCGGCCTACGCCATGGTGCGCACCCGCGAGCCCTCGGCGATCGTCGAGGTGGGCTCGGGGCATTCCACCCGCTTCATGGCCCGCGCCGTCCGCGACGGCGGCCTGCAAACCCGCATCACGGCCATCGACCCGGCCCCCAGGGCGACTATCGGCGGTCTCGGCATCGACGTCATCGAGAGCACCGTTCAGGAGGCGGGAGATGCCCCCTTTTCCCGTCTCGTTCCGGGCGACGTCCTGAGCATGGATTCGAGCCACGTCCTGATGCCGGGAAGCGACGTGGACTTCCTGCTCAACCGGGTCCTGCCGTCCCTGGACCCGGGCGTCCTGATCCACATCCACGACGTCTTCCTGCCCGACGACTACCCACCCGAGTGGGCGTGGCGGGGCTACAACGAACAGCTCGCCGTGGTCCCCTTGATCGGGGGCGGCGCGTACCGGGTCCTGTGGTCCAGCCATTACGTGGCAACCCGCATGGCCAGGGCCCTGGAAGGGACCGTGCTGTGCCGCCTGGAAATCCCCGAAGGCGCCTTCGAATCCAGTCTCTGGCTCTGCCGCTAGAGCGAATTCCATTTACATGGAATCGCGTCTCAATTCTGCCTTTGGCCGCTCTCGGCCTGCGCCGGCTTATCGCATGTTTCCACTTACGTGGAAAATGCTCTGAGGGACCGTCACTTTCTCTCAAAACACCGTGAACGGGGGTATCCAGGGGGTTTCCCAGGGCCCATTATCATTCCTAGATGCCACCAAAAAGGTTGCAAGCAATATGTTCACCACAAGAACCCTGCGAGTCATTGCCGTCGCCGCCCTGGCCCTCGGCCTGGCGGGCGCCGCGGCGGCCCAGCAGTTCGAGATCAAGCGCCATCTCAAGATCGACAATCCGGCCCGGCTCAAGCCCAGCGAATCCTTGAGCATCTACCAGAGCATCGCCGATGAGTTGTCTCGCGGATACGCCGCCTCCAAGGACAAGACGGCCATGAACTACCGCAAGTGGCGGCTTTTCAACACGGCGCCCTACCATTCCCTCACCCACGGCAACCGCTACGTCAACAACTACGCCAACGAAAAGTCCTACGGCAAGCCGGGCGCCGTCATGCCGCCAGGCACCGTCATCGCCAAGGACAGCTTCACCGTCACCGCCGATTCCGCCATTTTCGGCGGGGCGCTGTTCATCATGGAGAAGCTGGCCCCCGGGGCCAGCCCCGAGACCGGCGACTGGCGCTACGCCATGATCATGCCCGACGGCAGCTTTTTCGGCGACAGCACCGGCGCCAACCCGGGGCAGGTCAAATTCTGCCACGGCTGCCACAAGGCCAAGGCCGACGACGACTACCTCTATTTCCTGCCCGAGGCCTACCGGGTCAAGTTCCTGGGGAATTAGAGTCTTTCTGGGCTTATTGGCGCGATCAGGCGTAGGGGTCGGCGGCGTCGCGCAGGCCATCGCCGAAGAAATTGAAGCCGAGCACGATGATCACCACGGGAAGCATGGGCGTAAGCAGCCAGGGATAAAGGGCGACGGCCTCGATGTTCTGGGCCTCGGCCAGGAGCACGCCCCAGCTGGTGATGGGGGGCCTTAACCCTAAGCCGAGGAAACTCAAGGCCGTCTCGCCCAAGATCATGGAGGGGACGGAAAGGGTCGCCGAGGCGATCAGGTGGCTCATGAAGTTGGGCAGAAGGTGGCGGCCGATGATGCGCCCGGGCGATGCCCCCATGAGCCGGGCGGCGGTGCAGTAGTCCTCCTCGCGCAGCGCCAGCAGCTTGGAGCGCACCGCGCGGGCCAGCCCCGGCCAGTCGAGCAGGCCGAGGATGATGGTGATGCCGAAGTAGATCAGGATCGGGCTCCAGGTGACGGGCAGGGCCGCCGACAGCGCCATCCACAGCGGCAGTTCCGGCAGGGAGCGCAGGACTTCGATGACCCGCTGCACCACCTTGTCCACCCAGCCGCCGTAATAGCCGGCGGCGCCGCCGATGGTGATGCCGAGCATGAAGCTCATGATGATGCCGAAGAGCCCGACGGTCAGCGAAATGCGCGCCCCATAGAGCAGGCGCGACGCCATGTCCCGCCCCAAGCGGTCCGTTCCCATGAGGAAAAAGGTGCCGCCCTGAGCCGGGCAGATCAGGTGGAAGCTTCCCGGAATGACGCCCCAGAACTCGTACGGGTCGCCCGAGCAGAAGAACCGGAGGGGCTGGATTTCGGATCTGTCCTCGCTGTACTCGCGCTTGAGGGTGGCCATGTTGAGCCGCGCGATGAAGGGGTAGACGAAAGGCCCCTTGAAGTCGCCGTCGTGGATGAAATGGACGACCTGGGGGGGCGCGAAGATGAAATCGGTGTTGCGGGTATGCAGCTCGTAGGGCGCCAGGACCTCGGTCACCAGGATGCTGAGATAGCTGAGCAGGACGACCAGGCCCGCGACCACCGCCAGCTTGTGGCGCTTGAACCGCCACCACATCATGCGCCACTGGGAGGCCATGTAGTAGCGCTCCTGCTCGGGCGTCATTTCCTCCACCGTGTGGGGGTCGAAGGGCGCCTGGGAGACGAAATGAGTCAGCCGGTCGCTCATCTCTTGGTCCCCCCCTCCAGGCGGATGCGCGGGTCGAGCACGGTGAGCAGGATGTCGGACAGGAACATGCCGACAACCGTCAGCATGGCCAGGAACATGAGGAACGAGCCCGCCAGGTACATGTCCTGGCTCTGCAGCGCGCCGAGCAGCATGGGCCCGGTGGTCGGCAGCGACATCACCGCGGACACGATCACCGAGCCCGACACCACCTGGGGCAGCATGCTGCCGATGTCGGCGATGAAGGGGTTCAGCGCCATGCGCAAGGGGTATTTCACCAGCAGCTTGCCCCTGGACATTCCCTTGGCGCGGCCGGTCACCACGTACTGCTTCTGCAGCTCGTCGAGGAGATTGGCCCTGAGCCGCCTGATCATGCCCGCCGTGCCCGACGTGCCGATGACCAACACCGGCACCCACAGGTGTTCGAGGACGGAAAGCGCCTTGTCGATGGTCCACGGCTGGTCCAGGTATTCCGGGTCCATCAGGCCGCCGATGGAGGTGCCGAAGGCCACGTTGGCCACGTAAAGCAACACCAGGGCGAGAAGGAAATTGGGCGTCGCCAGGCCGAGGAAGCCGATCAGGGTCAGCCCGTGGTCGCCCCAGCTGTACTGATGGGTCGCCGAATAGACGCCGATGGGGAAGGAAACAACGTAGATGAAAATGATGGTGGTGAAGTTCAGCACCATGGAGAGCCACAACCGGTCGCCGACCACCTCCGTCACCGGCAGGCTGAATTCGAAGGAATAGCCCAGATCCCCCTGGACCAACCCGGTCACCCAGACGAAGTACTGCACGATCATGGGCTTGTCGAGGCCGTACTGCTGGCGCAGGAACTTGATTTTATCGGGATCCACCATCTCGCCCTGGCTTTGCAACTCCGCGATGTAGGTGGTCAGGTAGTCGCCCGGGGGGAGCTGGATGATGATGAAGACCAGGACGCTGATCGCCAGCATCGTCAGGATCATGGTCAAGACACGGCGCACCAGATAGTTGAGCATTATTGTTTCTTGCCGCCCTTGTCCGCGAACCAGAAGGTGTCAGGCCGGTAGATGCCGAAATGGGCGCCCGGGTCCCAGTTGTAGATTCCCTTCTCGGGCACGTTGCGCAGCCTGTTGCTGACCACCACCGGCTGGGAGACGCCCGAGACCAGGCCGATGGTGAAGACCTGGTCGGTGTAAATCCCCAGCATGTCATGCCAGATCCGTTCCTTGCTGGCGCGGTCGGCGGCGCCTATCCACTCGGTGTTGAGGCGGGCCAGTTCCTTCGCCGGGCCCAGGTCGATGGCTTCCCCCGCCCTGCCGCCGGTTTCCAGGAACTGTCCCCATTTCGGCCACTGGAGCTGCTGCTGGCTGGTGGGGGCCAGTTCCCTGGGGCTGGAATCCGGGGTGGGGACGCCGTTTTCCAGCCCGAACCAGACGGCCATCAGGGTCGAGCCGGTGAAGATGCGGTTGCGGAACACTTCGCGCTGCAGGGGCTTGGAATAGAGCTTGATCCCGGCCTTGAGCCAGTTGTCGTGAATCAACTGGAGGACGTCGGTCTGTTCGGCGTCCTCGCCCGCCGTCTCGACGATGATGTTCATGGGGCGCCCGTCGGGCAGCAGCCGGATGCCGCGATGGTTCCTCGCCGTCAGTCCCAGCTTGTCCAGGAGCCGGTTGGCCCGATCCAAATCGAAGCCGGCCCACCGCGTGCGGTATTCCTTCCGGTAGAGCTGGCTTCCGGGCTGGACCGTGTTGTTGCCCTCGACGGCGAGCCCGAAATAAATGACCTGGTTGATCTCGTGGCGATCGATGGCGAGGGACAGCGCCCTCCGGAAATCCACCTTGCGGACCAGGGTGCGCCACACCGGATCGCTGACGTTGAGGTTGGGGTAGAGCGCGATGTGCGACCCCTTGGCCGTCTGCCAAAGGCGGACGGAGAAATTGTTCCTCGCTTCCCCCCGCTTGAGGAAGGTGAAGTTGTTGAACTGGAGATTGCGGGCCTGAAGGTCGACTTCCCCGCTGCCCGTCTTGGCGGCGATCAGCTTGGCGCTGGCGATGGTCATGACCACCCGGTCCGTGTAGGGAAGCTGCCGGCCATTAGAATCGACCCGGTGATAATAGGGATTGCGCGTGAAAATGAATCGGTCGGCCGGCGGCTTGGTGGCCAGGACCCACGGCTGAAGGGAAGGCAGCTCCGGATTGACGTTCCTGTACTGGCGGCCCTTGCGGAAGAGCAGGGCGACCCAGTCGCGCTGGCTTTCCTTCTTGACCTTGAGTTCCAGTTCCGCCGCGTCCGCGTAGCTTTCATGGAACTGCTTCAGGTAATGGGCGGGGCGATAGATGAAAAGCGGGCTGGCGCCGGCCAGCCTGGGCAGGAAGAATGGATTGGGGCTGAGCCAGGTGTAGCGCACCGTGGTCTCGTCGATGACCTCGAATTTTGGCCGCTCCCCGTTCACCAGCATGGCCCTGGGCGGGCCCGCTGGCGAGAGCTTCTCGTTGTTGGCCACGTCCTCCCAATAGAAACGCAGGTCCTCGGTGGTGAAGGGGTGGCCGTCGGACCATTTGTGCCCCTTGCGCAGGCGCATGGTGAAGATGCGGCCTTCCTCGATGTCGATCCCGGAAAGAATGTCCGGCACCAGGTTGAAGTCCCGGTCGTAGCCCACCAGGCGGGCGTAGCCGTAGACCACCATCATCCGGGTGTCCTTGGCCCGGCCCATGAGCAGGCGCAGGCTGCCCCCGTGGCGGCCCGTCTCCAGGCCGGGTTTGCTTAGGTCGGCCACGGACACGTCTTTCGGCAGGCGGGAGCCCACCGGCGGAAGCTCGCCGCTGGCGACCCGCCCGGCGAGCACCGCGGCCTCGAGGCATTCGATAAAGCTGGCCATTACGCGGCCTTACTCGGAAATGCGCAGCGGGTCAGGTCGTCCATGCCACGGTCGAGCTCGTCGAGCTCGTCGAATACTTCCCTGGCCGGCCTGGCGCGCACAAATCCCAAGCCGTCGGCGGTGTCAATCACCCAATGGTGCCGGCAGTCGTTCATGCCATCCATGCAGTATTCCCAGCCGCACTTTAGCCATAATACGAACAACAACCGTTTTCGGTTTCAAACCCTCGTCAATTTTGGGCGACATTGTACGGCCACGGGGATGCCGCGATATGTTTACATAGGCCGCGGTGAATTGATACCCTCTAATCCGATCCATTTGCTATCGGCCGCGCCCCACACTGGGTCCTGACCGCCGATAGCCGAATCACGGGAGGCTCTAGTTGGCACGATCCCTTCCCTATGCTGACATGGAAACAATACTGTCCCTTTCA
>JADFTO010000074.1 GCA_022560215.1 Pseudomonadota bacterium
GAGCGCATTTCGCCCGGGCAGCTTCGCAAAGAAAGGCCGAGCGGTTGGTTCCCAGTGCCGCCGCCGCTGCATCGATCTTATACAAAAGAGATTGCTCGACGGTGATGTTGACGCGGCGGCTTGGACCGGGCACCGCCGCTTCGATGAGTGTGAGCAGGACCTCTCCATCGCTTTTGAATTCATCATTCAGGAGTTCGTCACATGGTGTCGGTTCGGGGAGCGGATCCCCGTCCTCAAGCATGCCTTCGATATGGAGGGCCAGGGCCTCTTTTGCCAGGACCAGGGCTTCTGTGTGGGTCAGGCCGGCGCTGACGCATCCGGGGAAATCAGGGAAGGACACCCCGTAATCACTGTCGGATTCCTTGTGGATGAAGGCCGGATAGTAGCGGAACATGGTTCAGTCTCCTCGCCGGAATTTCAGACCCGCTTGTCGTTCGATGCTTTTGACCGTCCCAGCCGGCAGGTCACGCTTGGGATGTGGCACGGTCACACGCCCAGGATTTCTGGGATGCTTCATCTGAACATGGGAACCGCGTTGCGCGACCTTCCGCCACCCGTTAGCTTCCAGAATCTTGATAATTTCCCGGCTGCCGATGGCCATTCAAGCGCCTAAATAATACACATATTATACACACTATTATTCGTAATAGCAAGATATTGTGTGTATTGAGGACTTATCAATTCGATGGAATGTCGTATTGGCGTGAGCCGAATCTCTCTTCAGAAAACCTTCCCCTAAAACGCCGCCCAGCCGGGTTTCCTTGGGGTCAGGCGGGCATCGCCGGCGGTGAAGGAGGCGCCCGTCTGGCGGGCCTTGTGCAGATGTTCCAGGCGCATCAGGGCCAGGCCGATGCTTCCCCGGGCCGAACGCATCTCGCCCGCCTGCCCGCCGTCGAGCAGGATCGGCGTCCCCGGCGGCGGGGCGGGTCCTTCGATGTCCACGGGCATGAGGCGCTTGCGGATCAGGGCCCGGTGCTTGGTGCGCGCCGTCAGTTCCTGGCCCAGGAAACAGCCCTTGTCCCAATCTATGCCGTTCAGTTCGTCGAAGCCGTTCTCCAGGAGGATGGCCTTTTCCACGATGAGGTCGCGGCTCCCGTCGGGCAGGCCGAGGCCGAGGCGCAGGCGGTCGTAATCCGCCGCCGCCGCCGGCTTGAAGCCCGCGGCCCGTAAGGCTATCGCTGCGCCGTCCCTTTCCAGGACGGCGCGGGCGCCCACGTCGGCCAGCCTCGGGTCCATGTAGGCGACCCCGCCGGCGAAGGACTCGGCGCTTCCCGCCTCGCCGTCGAGCCCCAAGGCCTTGTCCGTGCCCTCGCCGAAGAGGGCGGCGGCGGCAAGCGTCCCGGTCCTGTCTTCGAGCTCCACGCGGGAGCGCAGCTTGTAAGACTTAAGCCGGCGGACTAGATCATCGGCCCGTTCGCAGTCCAGGATCAGGGCGTCGCCCGTCTGGACGATGAAAAAGTCATGCAGATACTTGCCCTGTGGGGTCATGAACGCGGCGTGGACCGCGCGCCCGGCCCCGACCTTGTTCACGTCGTTGGAGACCAGGCCCTGGAGGAAATCCCGGGCGTCCTCTCCGGCGACGGAGACGAGGCCGCGTTCCTCCAGGATCACGTAAGAGCGTTCCGTCATCATGCCCCCGGAATCGTCCATGGCATTATATCCCAGAGCGGTTTGCCAGTCGCCGCGATTTTACTTGAAGTGGCTATGGTTAGGCCCTTTGCAAGCCCTTCCAGGGGCGTATAACATCCAGATCGGGCCTTCAAGGGACGAGGCCGGATGGAACCGGCCGGGGAAGAGTTTGATTTAAATGAGGATTCTATTCATCACCTCGACCCGGGTCGGGGACGCCATCCTGTCCACGGGGCTCCTGGACCACCTGATCGGGCGCCACCCGGGCGCCCGCGTCACGGTCGCCTGTGGGCCCGCGGCGGCGCCCCTGTTCGAGGCGGTGCCCGGGCTGGAACGGATCATCGTGCTGCGCAAGATGGTGTGCTCGCTCCATTGGCCCGGGTTGTGGGCGGCCACGTCGGGGCGCGTCTGGGATGCCTTGGTGGACCTCAGGGGGTCGCCCATGTCCTACCTGCTGGCGGCCAGGCGGCGGTGGCGGATCGGACGCGCCCGGCCTACGGAGCACCGCGTCCAGCAACTGGCCAGGGTGCTCGGGCTTGAGGGAGATCCGCCGCCGCCCCGCTTGTGGATCAACGGCGAACACGAGGAGGAGGCCCGCCGCCTGATCCCGGACGGCCCGCCCGTGCTGGCCGTTGGGCCCACCGCCAACTGGCGGGCGAAGACGTGGCCGGCGGAAAATTTCACCCGCCTGCTCGACAGGCTGACGTCCCCTTCCGGAATCCTGCCGGGCGGGCGCATCGCCATTTTCGGCCGCGACGACGAAAGGCCCTCTGCCCTCGGCCTGATCGACTCCATCCCCGGGGACAGGCGCATCGACCTGGTTGGCAGGATCGGGCTCCCGGCCATTTCCGCCTGTCTCCGCCGGTCGGCTTTTTACGTCGGCAACGATTCGGGCCTCATGCACCTGGCGGCGGCTTCGGGCGTGCCGACGCTGGGACTCTTCGGGCCCAGCCCCGCGTACCGCTACGCGCCATGGGGACCCTTGTGCGCCGTGGCCGGGACCAGCGTTCCCTACCAAGACATATTCCCCGCACGCTTCGACCATCGGACCTCGGGCTCGCTCATGGGGAGCCTGGGCGTGGACCACGCGGAAGGCGCCGCCCGAGACTTGTGGAATCGCGCCCAAGAGGCCCGGGCGTGAGGACCCTGTCCGCCATCGTCAGCATCCGCAACGAGGCGCATCAGATCGCCGACTGCCTGGAGCGGCTGGCCTTCGCCGACGAGATCGTCGTGCTTCTGGACAAGTGCACCGATGACTCTGGTGAGATCGCGGCCCGTTTCACCGACCGCCTGGTCGAGGGCGATTGGGCGAAGGAGGGCCAGCGCCGCAACGCCGGCATCGAAGCCTGCCGGTGCGACTGGGTGCTGGAAGTCGACGCCGACGAAAGGGTGCCGGAGCCCTTGGCCACCGAGATCCGGCGGGTGGTCGAGACCACGGCTTACGACTGGCACGAAATCCTGGTGGACAATTACATCGGCGGGAAACTTGTGCGCTGGGGCTGGGGGGCGTCCTACGGCAAGGCCGCCTATCCGGGGCTGTTCCGTAAAGGGGCAAAGGTGTGGGGCGAGCAGCGGGTCCACCCGCGCCTCCAGTGGTCGGGCCAGAAGGGGCCGATGCTGACGAACCGCCTGCATCATTACGTGGACCGGGACATCTCCGACATGATCCGCCGCCTGGACAACTATTCCTCGGCGCGCGCCAGGGACCTGAGGGAATCGGGCGATATCGGCTCGTTCCCCGCCAACCTGCGGCGGCTGTTTTCGCGTTTTTTCAAATGCTATGTCATGCGCAAGGGGTACCGGGAAGGGGGGTACGGGTTCCTGATCGCCTGCTTCGCCGGGCTCTATCCCCTGCTGTCGCATCTCAAGGCCAGGCTGGAGGACGAGGAGCACTAAGTGTCTCATATCGTGCTGGCCGACGATGGCATCGAGTTCGACGGCAGAACCATGGAAACCAAGCCCCTCGGCGGGGCCGAATCGTCGGTCGTCTTCCTGGTCCGGGAACTGGCCCGGCGCGGCCACCGGGTGGAGGTCCTGAACAAGTGCGCCCGCCCCCTCAGCTACCAGGGCGTGGACTGGGCGCCCATCGGCGGCGGCCTTCCGGACAGGGCCGACCTCTACATCGCCAACCGGGGGGACAAGCTCCTGCCCCTGATGCCGGGGGCCGGGCGCACGGTTTTCTGGATTCACAACCCGGCCCGATACCTGCTCAAGTGGCGCTACCTGTCCAAGCTGTGGCGCCTCGAGCCCGCCATCGTCTTCATCGGCCACGTCCACGCCGCCACCTATCCCCGCTGGGCCCCGGACGGCGGGCGCGTGGTCATCCCCTACGGCATCCCGGACGAGGTCCTGGCTGCCGAAACCGCGAGCGAGCCGCCCGGCCCCCGCGCCGTTTTCACCTCCAATCCCCTGAGGTCCCTGGACTGGCTCCTGGAGCTCTGGGCGACGCGCATCCGGCCTCGGGTGCCGGGCGCGGAACTGCACGTCTTTTCCGGTCCCGCCACCTACGGCGCCGTCGGCGAGGCCAAGTCCCAGGCCATGGAGGCCGTTCTGGACAAGGCCCGCGCGCTGGCGTCCTCTGGCGTCTGCCTGCGCCAACCCCTGCCCAGGGTCCAACTGATGGCCGAGTTGCGCGCCTCCCGGGTGATGCTCTACCGTGGCGATCTCAATGAAACCTTCTGTCTGGCCGTCGGCGAGGCGCAGGCTATGGGGGTTCCCGCCGTGGTACAGGACCTGGGAAGCGTCGTCGAACGGGTGATCGACGGCGAGACGGGGATGATCGCCCGCGACGACGACACCTTCGCCGAGGCCGCGGTGCGCCTTCTCACCGACGATGGGCTCTGGCGCGAGCAACACAAATCGGCCCTGGACGCGCAGCGCCACTGGGGATGGGCGCAAGCGGCGGAAGCCTTCGAGAGGCTGATTCCATGAAGGTGGGATCCAGTCCCCGCGTGCTGCAGGTCATGGCCGGCGCCGAATACGGAGGCGCCGAAGCCTTCTTCATCCGCCTTGTCATGGCCCTTCACCGGGCGGGACTCGAGCAGCGCGTGGTGATCCGCGCGAACCCGAGGAGGGCGGAGGCCCTGAGCTCTGCAGGAATCGAGACGGTTCAGCTTCCCTTCGGGGGCCTTTTCGATTTCAGGACGACCGCGGGCCTCAAGCGCGAGATCAGGAGTTTCCAGCCCGGCGTCGTGCTTACCTGGATGAATCGGGCGACGAACACGTGCCCCAAGGGTGACTTCGTCCACGTGGCCCGCCTGGGCGGCTATTACAACATCAAGTACTATTGGAAATGCGACCACCTGATCGGCAACACAGAGGAAATCTTGGAGTATTTGACCGAATTGGGCTGGCCCAAGGAGAGGGCCCACTTCCTGCCCAATTTCGTCGCCGCGGAGCGCGCCCAACCGGTGCCGCGCGAGCAGCACTTCACGCCCGCCAACGCGCCGCTCCTGCTGGCCCTCGGGCGGCTGCACCAGAACAAGGCCTTCGACGTGCTGCTGGAAGCCGTGGCCCGGACGCCCGAGGTTTACCTGTGGCTGGCAGGCGATGGTCCGTTACGCGAGGAGCTGGAGACCCTGGCGGAGCACCTGGCGGTCAAGCCCCGGGTCCGCTTCCTCGGTTGGCGCGAGGACACGGCCGCCCTTTTCAGGGCCTGCGACGTCTTCGTCTGCCCGTCCAGGCACGAGCCTTATGGAAACGTGGTGGTCGAGGCCTGGGCCCAATCCGTGCCGGTGATCTCCACCGACACCTTGGGGCCGGGAACCATGATCGAGCACATGGAAACGGGCCTTATCACGCCCGTCGACGACCCCATGACCCTGTCCAACGCCATCCGCTTCCTGCTCAACGACGAGGAGCTGAGGACGCGCCTGGCCGAGGGCGGGCGGGCGGCCTACGAGGAACGGTTCACCGAGGACGCGGTGGTCGAGCGCTATATACAGTTCTTCCGGGACGTGACCGGCTGATGTGCGGCATCGCCGGCATCATGACCGCCGACGGCCGGCCCCCCGAAGATGAGGTCCTGTCCCTGTTGAGCGCGGCCCTCGCCCACCGGGGGCCGGACGGTCGGGGACGCCACGCAGAGGGCGGCGTCGGCATGATCCAGACCAGGCTCGCCATCATCGACCTGGAAACGGGCGACCAGCCCATTTACGCCCCCGGCGGGGCGGCCCTCGTCGCCAACGCGGAAATCTACAACTACGTGGAACTCCGCGCCGGCATGACGGACACGGACTTCCGCACCCGCTCCGACTGCGAACCGGCGCTCCATCTCTATCTTCGGCATGGCCCAGACTTCGCCAGGGACCTGCGCGGCATGTATGCCATTGCCATTCACGACCCGGGCCAGGGGCGACTGGTGCTTGCCCGCGATCCCTTCGGCATCAAGCCCCTCTACTACGCCGAGACCGGGGCGGGCTTCGCCTTCGCGTCGGAACCCCGGGCGTTGCTGGAGGCGGGCCTCGTCGGGCGCTCCCTCGACCCCCGGGCGAGGGGGGAGTTGTTGCAGCTCCAGTTCACCTGCGGCCGGGAGACCGCCTTCGAGGGAATCTCGCGCCTGCTTCCGGGCGAGACCATGGTGGTGGAAGGGGGGCGGATCGCGTCGCGCTCGCGCCTGGACTCCCTGCCCGCCGGCGGCCCCGAGGCGTGGAGCGAGCCGGAAGCCGCCCGCCTTCTCAACGAAGCGCTCACCGACAGCGTCACCATCCATCAGCGCTCGGACGTCCCCTACGGCATGTTCCTGTCCGGCGGCGTCGATTCTTCCGCCATTCTGGCCCTCATGCGCGAGCTCAACGCCGAGCCGGTGCGGGCCTTCACGGCGGGTTTCGGCGGCACGGCCGTCCATGACGAGCGGGACCACGCCCGGGCCGTGGCCGCCGCCGCGGGGGCGCGCTTCCGGTCCGTGGAGTTCGGCGAAGCGGATTTCTGGCGCCTGCTCCCGGCCATTACCAGGGCCATGGACGATCCGGCGGCCGATTACGCCATCCTTCCCACCTACAAGCTGGCCGCCCTGGCCCGCGAGGAGGGTCTCAAGGTTATCCTCACCGGCGAGGGCGGGGACGAGTTGTTCGCCGGCTACGGGCGCTACCGGCGGGCCCGCCGCTGGCGCCTCTTCGGCGGCCGGCCCATGCGCCGGGACGGCGCCTTCGACGGCTTGGGAATTTTGGCCGACGCCGCCACCCATTGGCGCGCGGGCTACGCCCGGGCCGAGGCCGACGCCGACAGGCCGGGCCGCACCGCCTTGCAGGCGGCCCAGGCCGTGGACTGCGCCGATTGGCTGCCCAACGACCTGCTGACCAAGCTCGACCGCTGCCTGATGGCCCACGGGGTGGAGGGACGCACCCCCTTCCTCGATCCCCGGGTGGCCGAGGTCGCCTACCGCCTGCCCGACCGATTGAAGGTCAAGGGCGGGCTGGGAAAATGGCTGCTCCGGCGGTGGCTGCACGAACGGCTTCCCGAAGCCCGGCCCTTCACGGCCAAGCGCGGCTTCACCGTTCCCGTGGGCGGCTGGATGGCTGGGCGGGGGAGGGAGCTCGGCCCCCTGGTGGCGGCGCAACCCGGCGTTGCCGAGGCCTGCCTGCCGGGGACGGTGGAATCCCTGTTCGCCTCTCTCGACGGAAGCGCCGGGAAGCCGGCCCGGGCCGCCTGGATCCTGCTTTTCTTCGCCCTCTGGCACCGGGCCCTTATCCTGGGCCGGGAGCCGGGCGGCGACGTATTCGAGACCCTGGCGGCCTCGCGGTGAAACGGCGCGAAGGTCAGGGAAATTTTCTGCTATGTAAGGGGCGCCCATGAGCGAGATCACCATCAGGCGGCCCGACGACTGGCATGTTCACCTGCGCGACGGCGCCATGCTCGCCGCCGCCGCCCCCTTCACCGCGCGCCGTTTCGGGCGCGCCATGGTCATGCCTAACCTGGATCCGCCCGTGACCACGGCGAAGGCCGCCCGGGCCTACCGGGAACGCATCCTGGCCGTGGCCGGGCCCGGGTTCGACCCGCTCATGACCTGTTTCCTGACCGACGAGACGGACGCCGACGAGGTGGTGCTGGGTTTCGCCGAAGGGGTGTTCGCCGCGGTCAAGCTCTATCCGGCCCATGCCACGACCAATTCCGCCGCCGGCGTCACCGACATCGGCCGGGCGTATGATTTGTTCGAGCGCATGGCGGACATCGGCATGCCGCTCCTGGTCCACGGCGAGGTCACGGACGGGGACGTCTTCGACCGGGAAGCCGCCTTCATCGAGCGCGTTCTGGCCCCGCTGCTCGAGCGCTTCCCGACCCTCAAGGTGGTCTTCGAGCACATCACCACGGAAGACGCCGTGGACTTCGTGCGCGAGGCCGGCGGACGGCTCGGCGCCACCATCACCGCGCATCACCTGCTGCTCAACCGGTCCTCCATGTTCGAGGGCGGCATCCGGCCCCACCGCTACTGCCTGCCGGTGGCCAAGCGCGAGCGCCACCGCCTGGCGCTGCGCCGGGCCGCCGTTGCCGCCGAGCCGCCTTTCTTCCTGGGCACGGATTCGGCGCCCCACGCGGTGAGCGAGAAGGAATCGGCTTGCGGGTGCGCCGGCATCTTCAGCGCGCCTGCCGCCCTCGAGCTCTACACCCAGGTGTTCGACGAGGAAGGGGCGCTGGACCGCCTGGAGGACTTCGCCTCCATCAACGGGGCCCGCTTCTACGGGCTGCCCGTCAACGAAGACACCGTGACCCTGGTCAGGGACGGCGCCGCCGTCCCGGAAGAAGTCCCGATCGACGGCGGGGAGCGGGTCAGGCCCTTCATGGCAGGCCGCACCCTGCCCTGGCGGCTCGGTCCCGGGGACGATTGACGGCCAGGGCATTTTCCACCTAAGTGGAAACATGCGATAAGCCTGCGCTGGCCGAACTGGAGAGAAACCGATGCCCGGAAAGAATGAATTCACCGCCCTCGTACTCGAGGAGTCCGACGGTAAGGTCACCTCGAGCCTGCAAACCCTTTCCGACGATTCCCTGCCCGATGGGGACGTCACCATCGACGTCGCCTATTCCACCCTCAACTACAAGGACGGCATGATCCTCGCCGGTCTCGGCAACTTGGTGAAGAGCTACCCCCATGTTCCCGGCATCGATCTGGTGGGCACGGTGTCCGAGTGCCGCTCGCTTGAGTTCAAGCCCGGCGACCAGGTGATCCTCACCGGCTGGCGGGTGGGGGAGATTCGCTGGGGCGGTTACGCGACGCGGGTCAGGGCCCTATCCGAATGGCTGGTCCGGGTGCCCGACGGCCTGACTTTGAGAAGGGCCATGGCCCTCGGCACGGCGGGCCTGACGGCCATGATGTCGGTGATGGTCCTTGAGGAACACGGGCTGGAGCCCAACGGGGAGGTCCTGGTCACCGGCGCCGCCGGCGGCGTCGGCAGCGTCGCCGTGGCTTTGCTCGCCGCCCTCGGCCACCGGGTGGCCGCCTCCACCGGCCGGGCCGAGACCCACGGCTACCTGAAGGACCTCGGCGCCGCCACCATCATCGAGCGGTCCGAGCTTGAGACCCCCCCGAAGGGGCCTCTGGGCTCCGAACGCTGGGCCGGGGCCATCGACAACGTCGGCGGATCGACCCTCGCCACCGTGCTTGGCACCCTCAACCGGGGGGGGAGCTGCGCCGCCGTCGGCCTGGTGGCGGGGCCCCGGCTGGAGACCACGGTGATCCCCTTCCTGCTGCGCGGCGTCAACCTGCTGGGAATCGATTCCGGCCACTGCCCCATTGACCGGCGGCGGCAGGCCTGGCGGCGCCTGGCCGCCGAGATGCCCATGGACAAGCTGGACGCCATGACCAGCGAGGCGCCCCTTTCGGCCCTCGCCGAACTGGGCGGCAAAATACTCCAGGGTCAGGTGCGGGGGCGCACCGTCATCGACGTCCGGGCGTGAGGGCGGAGAAGCCCCAACCCCCTATAATCATTGAGACTTAAACGCGGGCGCCGGCGCCGGGCGCGTGGCCTTCATCTTGCATGGTTTCGGGCGAGGGCTTCGGCCGACCCTGGAACGAATTCCATTCATATGAAATCGCTCCAGGTTCTGCCTCTGGCCGCTCAAGGCCTGAGCGGGCTTATCGCATGTTTCCACTTAGGTGGAAAATGCCCTGGAACGGGAGATGAAGATGATGAAAAAGACCCTGGCGTTGCTGGCGCTCCCCGCTTTCCTGGGTGCCTGCGCTTACGTGTCCAAGTACGAAGAGGGGGTCTACGACTACGAGCCCGTCTACTGCTATCAGAGCATCGGCGCCGTCCAGTGCTTCGATGCCCCGAGATTCCGGGACGAGAAGCGGCTGGTCAACTATTACGGCCCGGCCCCCGAACGCTACGACCGGCCGGACCCGCCGCCGGAGCCCAACCTGGCGCCGCCGCCCGCCGTCAATTTCTATGTCCGGGATGCGGAACCGGTCCCCAGGCCCTCGCCCACCGCGGCCGGGCCCGATGACCTGCCGTGGTTGAACGCCAAGGCGCCAACCGAAGCCGCCTCCGTGCCGGCGTTCTTCGTGATTGAAGACGGGCCCGACGCCGGCGACCGGGAATAACCACCCGACGGGCGTGTCCGGATGAACCGATTTGCTCCCATCAAATTGATCCCAACTAGCCCGATAGCGCTCTTGTTCGGCCGGGGCGGATTTCCCCATCCCCTTGGCCGCGTCTTCCGGTTAAACTCACCCCATGGATCAGGGGAGGGCACCGATGAAGGTCATGGCCCTGGCCGGGTTGTTGTGGGCGGCCTGGGCCGCCTTTCCCGTCCGCGCCGGCGAGACCCCGCCGCCCGGCAACTACGGCCAGGCCATGCGCTGGTACGAGGACGCCGCCGGCCGGGGGTCCGCCCGGGCCCGGTTCTACATGGGCCTGATCATGGAGACCGGCCAGCGGGGCGATGCCGATCCCGCCGCCGCCGCCCGCTGGTACGAACTGGCCGCCCGCCAGGACCACGTCCAGGCCCAGTACAAGCTGGGGCTGCTCTATTACGGGGGCATCGGCGTCGAGCGCGACCTGTCCCGGGCCGCCCATTGGTACGGACGCGCGGCGGCCGGCGGCTCGGGCCCCGCGCGGTACAACCTCGGCCTCATGGCCGAGCGGGGGCAGGGCATGGAGCGCGATCCGGCCCGGGCCGTCCGCCTTTACGAGCAGGCAGCGATTGCCGGTATCCAGCCCGCCCGGCTCAGGCTCGGCTACCTTTACGCCGAGGGCGCCGGCATCGGGCGGGACCGCGTCAGGGCCCTCATGTGGTTGGAGATGGCGGGCGGGGCGGCCGGCGCTAGAGCCTTCCGCCGTTCCCTGATCGAGGCCATGAATCCCGAGGAAATCGCCGAAGCCAGGCGCTTGGCGGCCAGGGGGCCGGCGCCGGAACGGCGGCCTTGACTCCCTTTCGCCTTTGGACGTAGGTGTGTCCCGGCCCGCATCTTGGGCCTCGTGG
>JADFTO010000274.1 GCA_022560215.1 Pseudomonadota bacterium
CAACCTGTCGGCGGGCCAGAAGACCCGGGTGGCCCTGGCCAAGGCGCTCTTGAACGAACCCGAGCTGTTGCTGCTCGACGAGCCGACCGCGTCCCTGGACCCGGAGATCGGCGACTGGGTGCGCGGCTTCCTGGAGGACTACCGGCGGCGCACCGGGGCCACCATCGTGCTGGCGTCCCACAACATGGCGGAGGTGGAACGCCTCGCCGACCAGGTCCTGATGATGCGCGAGGGGCGCATCGTCGAGCGCGGCACGCCCTCTGAGCTGGTCGCCTGCCACGGGCTTCAAAACCTGGAACAGGTATTCCTGGACGTCGCCCGGGGGAGGGAGGGCCCATGACCGCCGGCGCAAGCGCGTTCTCCTGGCGGCGCATCGGGGCCATGCTGCTCAGGCACCTCTACATCATGCGCCGTTCCTGGCCCCGGCTCCTGGAACTCGCCTACTGGCCGACCATACAGATGATTCTGTGGGGCTTCATCACCGTCTTCTTCGTCCAGCACAGTACCTGGGTGGCCCAGGCCACGGGCGTGCTGATCACCGCCGTCCTGCTCTGGGACGTGCTCTTCCGCTCCAACCTGGGGGTGGCGCTTCCCTTCATGGAGGAGATGTGGTCGCGCAACCTGGGCTCGCTCTTCGTCAGCCCCCTGCGCGCCCACGAGCTGGTGGTGTCGCTGACCATCATGAGCCTGATCCGCACCCTCATCGGCGTCACCCCGGCGGCCTTCCTGGCGTTCCCCTTCTACGACGTCTGGGTGTTCCAGCTGGGGCCGCCGCTGGCCGCCTACTTCGCCAACCTGCTGGTCATGGGATGGTGCGTCGGCCTGTTCGTCTCGGCCCTGGTGCTGCGCTACGGCATGGGGGCGGAAAGCCTGTGCTGGCTCGGCATCTTCATCGTCGCCCCCTTGAGCGGCATCTATTATCCCATCGACTCCCTGCCCGGCTGGCTGCAGCCGGTGGCCTGGGCGCTGCCCTCGGCGCACGTGTTCGAGGGCATGCGCGCGGTGCTCTTCGAGGGCGTCTTCCGCCTGGATCTGCTGGCGGGCGCGGTGGCGCTGAACGCGCTCTACCTGACGCTCGCCGCCGCTTTCTTCATGGCCATGGTGCGGGTGGCCAGGGTGCGCGGGCTCCTGCTCCAGCAGGGCGAATAGGGGGGCGCTCACCCCTTATCGCTGACCCCGGCGTCTGCGAAGGTGGACATGCCGGCGTGGCAGGCGGCAGCGGCGCGGACGATGGCCACGGCGAGCACCGCGCCCGAGGCCTCGCCGAGCCGCATGTCCAGGTCCAGGAGCGGCGCCTTGCCTATGCGCTCCATGAGCCGCCGGTGGCCGGGCTCGGCCGAGGCGTGGCCCACCTGGCAGTGATCCAGCGCGCTTTCGTTCAGGCCCAGGAGAACGCCCGCCGCGGCCGTGCAGCAATAGCCGTCCAGCAGCACCGGCACGCTTAACAACCTGGCCCCGATGACGGCGCCTGCGATGGCTGCCAGCTCGCGCCCGCCGAGACGGCGCATGATCTCGAGCCCGTCGCTCAAAGCTCGCCCGTGGAACGCCACCGCCTCGGCGACCACGGAGGCCTTGGCGGCGACGCCGTCCCCGTCCAGGCCGGTGCCGGGACCGGCCCAAAGGGCTGCCTCGCCGCCATAGAGTGCGTGGCAGAGGGCGGCGGCGGCCGTTGAGTTGGCGATGCCCATCTCGCCCAGGCAGAGCAGGTCGGTGCCGGGCTCGACGGCGGCCAGGCCAGCCCGGATGGCGTCCACGCACTCGTCTTCGTCCATGGCCGGGGCCTCGGTGAAGTCCCGGGTCGGGTGCTCCAGGGCCAGGGCGTCGACCTTGAGCTCCACGCCGAAGGCCCGGCAGAGCTGGTTTATGGCCGCCCCGCCGGCCTCGAAGTTGGCCACCATCTGGGCCGTGACGTCGGTGGGATAAGCCGATACCCCGCGCTTAGCGACGCCGTGGTTGGCGGCGAAGACCCGGGCCCGCACCCGCACCACCCCCGGCGGGTGGCGGCCCTGCCAGGATGAAAGCCAGAGGCTCAATTCCTCGAGCCGGCCCAGCGACCCGGGCGGCTTGGTCAGGTTGGGCTCGCGCCGGGCGCAGGCGGCGGCGGCCTCGGCGTCGGGGCCGGGGAGGCCGCTGATGAGGGCGCGCACGTCGTCGAGGGAACGGATCGGGGGGGGATATGTCATGGGGTTTTCCTTTGCGCCGTCACTCACCTATAACCGAATTCGGCGCCGACAGAAATCGGCGCCCGGGCAAAGCCCAAGGAGAGCGCCTTAGCAATGGCGAGCGAGGGCCGCACGTTTCAGACCATAACCGCCGCCGCGGGCAACTGGGGGCGCGATACCCTGCTCTGCGCCCGCTTCCTGACCCGCGTCCCCCTGCCCGGCAAGGACCGGCGGAAACTGTCGGCGGCAGCGCGGGCCTTCCCCATCGCCGGCGCACTTGTCGGGGCGGCGGCCGGCGCCGCCCTGCTTGGTGCCAACTGGGCCGGCCTGCACCCCATGGCCTCGGCGCTGGCGGCGCTGGCGGTCTCCGCCCTGGTCACCGGCGCCCTTCACGAGGACGGCCTGGCCGACACGGCCGACGGCTTCGGCGGCGGCGGCACCCGGGCCCAAAAGCTGAAGATCATGCGCGACAGCCGAATCGGGGCCTTCGGGGTGCTGGCGCTGGTGTTCGGCGTCGGCATCAGGGCGTCGATCCTGGCCGGCCTGTTGGGGCCTTGGACCGCCGCCGCCGCCCTGGTGGCGGCCGGCGCCCTGTCCCGTGGACTCCTGCCCGCGGTCATGTACCTGCTGCCCGCGGCCCGCGCCGACGGGCTGGCCAAAAAGGCCGGCAAGCCGGACCGGGAAGGGGCCGTCGTCGCCGCCCTCCTCGGCGCCATTATCGCACTCCTGCTCCTGGGCCAGGTGGCGGGCCTGTGGGCCATCGCCGGCGGCGGGGCGGCGGTGGCGGCCATGGCCTGGCTGGCCAAGCGCCAGATCGGGGGTCACACGGGCGACGTGCTGGGCGCCGCGCAGCAGGTGGCCGAAGCGGCCGTGCTGGCGGCCGCCGCGGCGGCGGGATGAGGGGAACAACCCGCTGGTGGTGGCTGCGCCACGCCCCGACGGCGGACGGACTTGGGCACATTCACGGGCAGGACGACGGCCCCTGCCGGCCC
>JADFTO010000075.1 GCA_022560215.1 Pseudomonadota bacterium
ACTTCGACAGCATCCTCGAGGAAGTGCGCACCTTCTTCGCCGTCCACAAGGCCGAGGGCAGCCACGCCGGCGGCGTCCATGTCGAGATGACCGGCCAGGACGTGACCGAATGCATCGGCGGCGCCAAGGCCATCACCGAGGCCAACCTGAGCGACCGCTACCACACCCATTGCGATCCCAGGCTGAACGCCGGGCAGGCCCTGGAACTGGCCTTCCTCCTGGCCGAGGCCCTGAAGGATGAGCGGGCGCTCCAACGGGCCGCCGCCCTCGCCTGAACGGGGAACCGCCTACATGACCGAGAGGGCCGCCGCCGATGCCCCCCAACCCGGCGCCGATGAGGTGTCGCTGTGGACGGACCGTTACTTCCTCAAGACCAAGGAAACCATAGAGCGTTTCGGCGACAAGACCGTCACCTACGCCGTTTTCATGCGCCGTCCCGTGATCTTCACGCCGAACCTGATGGTGGCGTGGCTGGAGCGGCTGGCCGGCGAGCGGGGCGTCGTATTCGACATCGAACTCAATTACGAGGAAGGCCAGTGGGTGGGGGCCGGCGAGCCCCTGCTCTACATTACCGGATCCTTCTATCACCTGGTCGACCTGGAGACCCTGTACTTGCAGAAGCTGGGGGCGTGCTGCGTCGCCGCCTACAACGCCTACACCATGTGCGTGGACCTGCCCCACGTCGCCTTCCTGGCCATGGACGCCCGTCATTGCGCCGGCACCGAGATGGCGGAAATGATGGCCTACGCGGCCTCCGTCGGCTCCCGCGCGGCGAGGGCCAAGGCGGACGCCAAGGGTTTCATCGGCTCGGCCAACGACGCCACGGCCCATTACTTCGGCCAGGCCCGCGGCCTCGGCACCATGCCCCACGCCTTGATCGGCTACGCCGGGTCCACCCTGGCCGCGGCCGAGATGTTCGTCGAGGTCTTCCCCGGCCAGGACCTGACCGTGCTGGTGGATTACTTCGGCGCCGAAATCACCGATTCCCTCGCCGTCTGCCGGCGTTTCCCCGAATTGGCGGCGGCAGGCCGCCTCGGCGTCCGCCTGGACACCCACGGCGGGCGCTTCGTCGAGGGCCTGGACCCGCAAGCCTCCTACGCGGTCCTGGAGCGCCACGCGCCCCTGGCCGTGCGCCGCTACCGCGACGACGCCGAATTGCGCTACCTCACCGGCACCGGGGTCTCGGCGGCGGCCATCTTCCATTTACGCGAGAAACTGGACGAGGCCGGCTTCAAGGCCGTGAAGCTCGTCGTCTCGTCGGGCTTCAACGTCAGGAAATGCAAGGTGATGGCGGGCGTCGGCGCGCCCATGGACGCCATCGGGACCGGCTCCTACCTGCCCGACAACTGGCCGGAGACCAACGCCACCGCCGACATCGTCGCCTACGACGGGGTGCCGACGGTCAAGGTGGGCCGGGAATTCCTGCTCAAGAAGGAATGAGGGAACTCATACCAAAGGGCGTTGAGCTTGACTCATCGCCCTTTGGCAAGCGCGACCGCGCGCCGGCGCTTATGCCTGAGAGCCTGCGTGGCGCATGAACGCCCAGCGGTCCTTCTTAAGGGCCGCTGGTATTAAGTATCCGGTATGACAGACCGGCGGGTCCTGGGGCCGTTGGAATCCGGCTTTCCGTTTTCGAAGCCGGCGTCGTCCGTGGATGACTGAACCAGGACTTTTGCCAGTCCGAGGAAGGCTTCATCGCCGGTCTTGGAGGAATCGCCTCCCTGGGGGCCAGGCGAAGCGGCATTCAGCGGCATTCGGCGGCCAAAGGGACCCTTTCGCCGTGGCGGCGAATCGGATTTCCTCCCCCGCCGCGTCACTGAATCCTTGAGCCTTTGGCGGCTCCGGCGAACAGCTCCGATCTTCAAGGTTCCTTGGCGGGGTGAGCCCACCTCCCGCAAGCCGGACCATGCCTCGCCGATTTCCCGGGTCCTCGACCGGCGAACACCCAAGGTGAGGACCAACGCGGTTCCGGCAACGAAGCCGCCGATGTGCGCCCACCAAGCGATTCCGCCGACGTCTTCCGGGCTGAAAAAGGCGGTCAATCCGAAAACGATTTGGAAAATGAACCAGAGAGCCGTGTAAACCGCGGCCCTGAGCCGGAACAGGACGGGGAAAAACAGGACGGGAGTCAGAAAAAAGACATGCGCCCGCGGATAGACCAGCGAGAATCCGCCCAGCACGCCGGCTATGGCGCCCGACGCGCCGAGGGCCGGCAATCGGGAATCAAGGTTGAAGACCAGATGGGCGATGCTGGCCGCTAACCCGCTGACGAAGTAGATGGTGAGGAACCGCGCCGGCCCCATCCGGTCTTCGAGCGCGCCTCCGAACAACCAGAGGGTCCACATGTTCACGATCAGGTGCAGCCATCCGGCGTGCATGAAGATGTTGGTCACGAGGGGGAGATAATTGCCCGGGTCGACCCCCAGTTCACGCGCCACGCCGGGTTGGGTGTAGCGGGCGGGTATGAGGGCGTTATGATTGATGAACTGTTCGGCGAGTTCCGGCGGCAGTCCGGTCTGGACCAGGAACACGCCGACATTGGCGACGATCAGTCCGACCACCGCGCCGGGAATCTCCTTCACCCCCACGGACGTTCGAACGGGAATCATCGGCCCATGTTCTGCAGGCGATCGATGGCGTCCGGCCCAGGGGGGCCGTCGATGGCGGACGGTGTCACTCCGGCTCGACCTTGAGGATCGTGCCGTCGATGCCGACCACCTTGACACGATTTCCCGCCTCGAGATTTTCGCCCTCGATCTTCCAAATGATGCCGTCGACCTGCAGCCTGCCCTGGTTGTCGTCGATGGGATGCTTCAGGGTGAACGTGCGGCCGATATAGCGCTGGCCGCGGCGGTTGAGTTCCGGGTCCTCGGTAAGGGTCGGCCGCGACTTGGCGTAAAGGCGCCAGGAAACTAAGCTGGCGACGGAAAGGACGGCGAACAACAGTACTTGCGTTTCCCAACCCAAATCCGCCCCGGCGGCGAGGACCAGACCCACGACGACGGCGGCGATGCCCGGCCAAAGCAGAACCGTGCTGGGAGCGAAGACTTCGATGCCGATCAGGAGCGCGGCGAGCACCCACCAGTGCCAGAACTCGATACTGTTCAGAAAATCAAGCATTTTTGTCCTTGCCGAATGCTTCGCGGGCTATTTCGCTGATGCCGCCGATGGCGGCGATCACGCTCGAGGTTTCGAGGGGCATGAACAGGACTTTCTGGTTTGGGCTGTCGGCGAATCTCTTGAGGACGTCCATGTATCTTTGGGCGACGAAGTAGTTTATGGCCTGCATGTTCCCTTCGGTGATGGCCTTTGAAACCTTCTCGGTCGCCTGGGCTTCCGCTTCGGCTTCCCGCTCCCTGGCCTCGGCGTCCCGGAAGGCGGCTTCCCGGCGGCCTTCGGCGACGAGAATGATGGCCTGCTTCTGCCCTTCGGCCTTGAGGATTTCCGCTTGCCTCAGACCCTCGGCCTCGAGAATGTTGGCCCGTTTCTCGCGCTCGGCCTTCATTTGACGGGCCATGGCCTCCACGATGTCCTGGGGGGGTTCGATATCCTTGATCTCCACTCGCGTGACTTTGACTCCCCACGCCGTGGTGGCGTCGTCGATGACGTTAAGAAGCCGGGCGTTGATTTGGTCGCGCTGCGAGAGAAGTTCGTCCAGGTCCATCGAGCCCATCACGGTACGAAGGTTGGTCATGGCGAGGTTGAGCATGGCGTTTTTCAAATTCGTCACTTCATAGGCCGCTTTCGCGACGTCGAGGATTTGGAAAAAAACGACGCCATTCGCCTTCACCATGGCGTTATCCTTGGTGATCACCTCTTGTTCTTCCACCTCGAGCACCGATTCCATGACGTTCATCTTGGCGCCGATACGGTCCATGATGGGGACGATTATGTTTAACCCCGGGCGCAGGGTCCGCGTGTACCGTCCGAATCGTTCCACCGTGTACTCCATCCCCTGGGGCACCGCCTTGACACTCATGAGAATCAGGACGATCGCGAGGATTAAAAAGGTGACGACGAATAAGGTTTCTCCACTCAGATCAGGCATGATTGTCTCTCCACTCGGCACGGATGCTGGGGCTTCCCCGCATCTCGCGCGCGGCAAGTTGTCTTTAAACCGGTTCGGACCCTCTCATGGAATAGGGGGCCGTTCCCGTTATAATAGCAAGGAACGGATTTGTTCATCAGCTTACCCTTATTTTGCTGGTCCCGAAGTAGTTTTTCGATGAAATTGTGACCCCGGCCCGAACCATCCCCGTCCTTCCCGCCGAGGAAGGCCTGCGCCTGGACCGCTGGCTGAAAAGGCGTTTCCCGGGCGTTCCCCACGCCCGCCTCCACAAGTGGCTGCGCACCGGCCAGGTGCGCCTGGACGGAAAGCGCGCCAAGGCCGGCGACAGGCTGGCGGCGGGCCAGGACGTGCGCCTGCCCCCCGTGGACGAAGAGGCGCCCCGGCCCCGGAAAAGGCGGACGCCCGAGGGCGCCGAGGCGGCGGCCTTGCGCGCCATGGTCCTGCACCGGGACGCCCGGGTCCTCGCCCTCAACAAGCCTCCCGGGCTGGCGGTCCAGGGGGGCAGCGGGCTCAGCCGTCATCTCGACGGCCTTCTCGACGCCTTGCGCTTCGATTCCGCCGACGCGCCTAAGCTGGTGCACAGGCTGGACAAGGACACCTCGGGCGTCCTGCTTCTCGGCCGCGACGCCGCCGCCACGGCGAAGCTCGCCGAGTCCTTCCGCACCCACGCGGCGCGGAAACTCTACTGGGCGCTGGTGGTGGGCGCGCCCAAGCCGTCATCGGGGCGGGTTTGCTTGGCCCTCGCCAAGGCGCCGGGCCGCCGGGGCGAGCGCATGGCGCCCGGTGCCAAGGGCGCGAGGAAGGCCGAAACCATCTATCGGGTCGTGGAAAGCGCGGGGCAGGAAGCGGCCTGGCTGGCCCTGGAGCCTCTCACGGGCCGCACCCACCAGCTCCGCGCCCATTGCCTGGCGCTGGGCGTGCCCATACTCGGCGACGGCAAATACGGCGGCCGGGCGGCCTTCCTGGACTTGGGCCAAGCGGGCCGGAAACTCCATCTCCACGCCCGCGCCATCCGCATCCCCCATCCCGCCGGCGGCGTCCTGGAAGTGACGGCGCCGCTGCCCGGCCACATGATGGAGACCTGGCGCCTTTTCGGCTTCGACGAGGGGGCGGCCGGGGCGGGATTCGCCGAAGATCCCTGATCTCCTAGAGCGAATCCGGATTGATCGCAGCTCAGCGATCCAACGATCCGGTGCCCTGACTTATCGACATGAAACGGGTCGGCGCTTTTGACCGCTGCCACGAAGTGGTTCCGGTCAAAGGCGAACCGTCCTAGCGATTTGTTAACCATTGCCTGATATCGGGGACGATCAAGCGGGCCGAGAAGCCGGTCCGCCAGGAAAAAGGGAGAACCCCATGAAGACCTGGCAGAAGATCATGATCGTATCGGCGGCCCTTGCCGCCGTTCCCGGGACGGGACTGGCCGAATGCCCGTCCTATCCGGATGTCTCGTGGTGGGGCGCGATGAACCACGACAAGGCCATCCGCTACGTGGACAAGAAGCACGGCGGCGACTGGGCCCCCTATATGGCCAAGTGGCGGCGCCAGTTGGCCAGGCTGGAGAAAATCCAGGCCAAGGGCGGGGCCGTCGTCTTCAAGAAGAAGGGCCTGCGCCTGAAGGGAGAGGCCCTTGAAGACTACGTTCTCAAGGTCAGGGAACGGGTATCGGTCAACACCTGCCTGGCCGAAGAGCAGTTGATGGCCAACGCCGAGAAACTCGCCGAATTCTCGACCGCCGCCGGATCACGAAACTAGGACGCCGCCGCTCAACCCTTGCGCCAGACCGTCGCCAGCCACGGCTGGCGCGCCCTGGGCAGTCCCGGCGGGCGGTAGTAATGGAGCACCTCTTCGAACCCGGCGGCGCTGAGGTATCGGCGCCAGGTATCCAGGTCGAAGAAACAGCTATAGCGTTCGCCGCTCATTCCCTCCTCGTTGTTTCCCCTCGGGTTCGAGCTGAAGAGCACGCCCCTTGGCCTGAGGGCTGCCGAGAGCTCGGTCAGGACCCTCGGCAGTTCCCGGCTCGGCACGTGGAACAGCGACGCATTGGCGAAGACGCCGTCGAAGCGACTCTCCGGCAGTTCCATGGAGAGGAAATCCTGGTGCAGGACGTTGCATCCGGAATAGGCGCGCGCCATCTCCGCCAGCTCCCTCGATCCGTCCAGGCCCCAGGCGTCGTGCCCCAATGAACGGAAATAATGGAGGTCCCGGCCGGGACCGCACCCGAAATCGAGGATGGAATAGGGGGGCTCGCCCTCGATGGCGTCCAGGAGCGCCGCGTAGTTCTGGCTGACGTCGTGATCCCGGGTGCCATCCCAGAAGGATAAGGCGACCCGGTCGTAATGGGCGATGGTCACCTCCGAGGCGCGCCTCGCCAGCCCGGCCCGATCCGGCCCCCGATCCTGGTCGCCCTTGCCCATGGTTCCCTATAGCAGGATCAAGGCGGGTCTGCATCCCGCACATCTTCCCTTGTTTCCCTGGTCCCGGGATCGTTACCCTGCGGGGAGGCGCGCGGGCAGCGCCCTGGAATTTGACGCCCGGGTCCGGAAGGCCGGGCGCGCCCCGGATTGGGACAACAGGCGCGACGGAGACCGATGAACAAGCCCCTCCGCTTGGCCGTGTTCGATTGCGACGGCACCTTGGTTGACAGCCAGCATTCCATTATCGCCGCCGTGCACACGGCCTGCGAGGCCAACCGCGTGCCCCGGCCCGCGCCCGGCACGGTGAGGCGCTTGGTCGGGCTGCCCTTGGCCCAATCCTTCGCCAGGCTGGTGCCCGGCGCGGACGAGGAAACCTGCGTCAGGCTGAGGGAAAGCTACCGGCAAGCCTTTTCCGACCTCAGGCTCGCGGGACGGGTGGACGAGCCCCTGTACCCCGGAGCGGCCGAGGGCCTGGAGGCCCTGGCGGATTGCGGCTGGCTGCTGGGTGTCGCCACCGGCAAGTCGCGCCGGGGGTTGAGCGCCACCCTCGCGGGCCACGGCCTCGAGGGCATGTTCGCGACCCTTCAGACCGCCGACCAGGCCCAGGGCAAGCCCCACCCCGAAATGCTGTTCAAGGCCATGGACGAAACAGGTGCCGAGGCGGCCATGACGGTGATGATCGGGGACACCACCTACGACATGGAAATGGCCCAGAGCGCCGGCACCTTGGCCGTCGGCGCGGCCTGGGGCTATCATGAAGCGATTGAGCTGCAAACGGCCGGCGCCGATTGTATCGTGGAGGGCTTCGCCGACCTGCCCCGGGCGTTGGCGGCCCTTTTGGATGGGAAGGCGGGAGACCAGGAATGAAACGGGCCTTGAGGATATTGAGCGTTGCCGTGGTGCTCTTTGTCGCCCTGGTGGCGCCCGCCGAGAGCCTCATGGAAGGCATCGGCAAAGGCATCGGCAAGGCCCTGGAAGGCCTCTTCAAGTGATGCCATGAGGTGGGCGACGGGCAGGCGGCTCTACGTGCGGGTGGATGCGGTCCCGGCCGGCGGCGGTTTCGCCGTCGCCATCGACGGCCGCCCGGCCAGGACGCCCGAGGGCAGGGACTTGGGCCTGCCCTCCGAAGCCCTGGCCCGGGCCGTCGCCGATGAATGGCGGGCCCAGGCCGAGACCGTCGAGCCCGAGTCCATGCCCCTGACCCGGCTGGCGTCCACCGCCATAGACCGGGTCGGCGCGGGGAGGCGGGACGTGATCGACCAGGCGCTGAAATATGCCGAGACCGACCTCCTGTGCTACCGGGCCGAAGCGCTCCCGGAGTTGGCCGAGAGCCAACAGATGCGCTGGCAGCCGCTCCTCGATTGGGCGGCGGAGGCTGAGGGCGCCCGCCTCCGGGTGACGGCGGGCGTCTCGCCCGTGGCCCAGCCGAAGGCGGCCTTGGCGGCCCTCCGCGCCGCCGTCGAGGCCCTGGACGACATGGAGCTCGCTGTCCTTTCCACCGTCACCGCCGCCACGGGTTCCCTGATCGTCGCCCTGGCGTTGTTGGGGGGGCGGATCGGGGCGGACGAGGCCTTCGAGACCTCGCAGGTGGACGAAAGCTTCCAGATCTCCCGCTGGGGCGAGGACGCGGAAGCCGAGGACCGGCGGCGGCGGCTTAAGGCGGACATCCGGGCCGCCGCCGATTTCCTCGGGCTGCTCAGGGGATAGGGCTCTAGGTCACGGACTCATAAATGTCGTCGTGATTGGATGATGGCTTGCCGCACCGATATCCGCTAAGCGCAGATAAGCAGTCCTCCGGCGGAGCTTCCGTCACTTCCGGGTAGTGCCAAGAGCGGACATTGGTCACTTTCGGCGTAGCGTTCCCGATTGATCCCCGACACTTGACAACGCGCCAGACCGCGTGCGATCTGGATGACACGGGGGCTCGCGATCTCCCCGTTAGGCGTCATGCCCAAGCATCGCGTTCCGATGGTTTTGCCTGGAGGAACGTTCGCATGACCGCCATTAATATGATTTCCGCTGAAAACCTTTGGAATTGCGTCGGCACGCCAGACTGCCCGGTGCTGATCGACGCACGCACGGACGGGGACTTCGCAGCCGATCCGCGCCTCATCCCCTCGGTGATCCGCCGCTTCCCGGCAATTTCGGAAAGTTGGCTGATATCGAGAGGATGAACTGATGACAGACCCTGCCATGAATTCTAAATCAAACGTCGGCGCATTCCTTACGCTGTGTTCCGTCGGATTGTTCGCTAGGCTGAGTTACGCGATGGCGCGGACGCCCGTATTGGCGCTGTTTGCGCTGCACCTGGGCGCCCCACCCGAGGCAATCGGTCTCGTCGTCGGTATCAGCACCGTAACCGGCATCTTCTTCAAGCTACCGGCCGGCGTTTTGAGCGACATCCTCGGAAGGCGATCACTATTGATCGCAGGGCTGTGTGTATTCGCCTTTGTGCCATTCGGATATATCTTCGTGGATGGTGTTTGGGATCTGGTCGTCATTCGCTTTTTCCATGGATTTGCGACAGCGATATACGGCCCTGTCGCCATGGCGACGATTGCGGACGTGGCGAAACAAAAGAAGGCTGAACAACTGTCGTGGTTCAGTTCGATCACGATCATAGGAACCCTTTGCGGCGCCCCGGCGGGAGGATTTTTGCTGTGGTGGCTGCCGGGCGGCGAAGGGGCCGCGTTATCCGACTTCCACCTGATTTACACGATCATCGGCGGGTTCGGAGTGATCGCGCTGATACTGGCCTTAACCAGACTTGGGGCGTTGAAACCGGGTGAGGTTGCAAAAGGAGAACACAAATCGTTTTCCGAAGTCTATCAACGCTTTATCTCAGGCGTTAAAGAGTTAATCAGCGACCGCGATGTGGTCATCACCAGCAGCATGGAAGGGCTGCAAAACATGACCCTCGGTGCGTTGGAAGCGTTCCTTCCTGTCTATGCAGTAACGATAGCCGGTTTGAATGCGTTCCAAGCAGGTGCGCTGTGGGGCATTCAAATTGTGGTCACGCTCGTGGCTAAACCAATAATGGGGCGAATTGCAGATCGGTTCGGAAGGAAACCGCTCATTGTTTGTGGGATGATATTCTGTGCTGTCGCGTTCATTCTCATACCAACCGTAACCACCTTTGTATGGCTTGCCGCACTTGCGATCTTGTTTGGATTCGGGGAAGCATTCGTGACCAGTAGTGCCGCTGCGATGGTCGCGGATATGTGCGAGGAAAAGCACTATGGAGCCGCCATGGGCACTTTTGGCACCATCTACGATGTAGGACACGCCTCTGGACCCATTGCCGCCGGTTTACTGCTGGCGGCTTTCTCCGGTGATTACTTTTTGGCATTCTTACCGTTGGGCATAGTTCTTCTATTGGGTTGTGCCCTATTCGCGTTCACGACAACGGAAAGGAAATTGAGCGATGGAAATAGTGGGCAGTGAAGCGAAGAAGCACTTCAACCTGAAAGAAGCCGAGGAATTCAGAGAGAAATTCTTTTTGCGCAAACGCCTCTTCGAAACGTCTGACATGCACTTCAACATTTACTGTATTGCGGCCGGACAAGAAAACCCGTTGCACCGCCATCCCGGCAGCGATGAAATCCTTTATTTCGTTGAAGGAACGGGAGAGTGCGTTTGCGGCGACGAAACCTACGATGTAAAGACGGGCGACTTGGTGTTTGTTCCCAAAGATGTGCCACACGCAATCCGCAACACACATGAATCCGAGAACATGGTCTGCATCCTGGCACAGTCTCCTCTACCCTGTGTCCATGTGGCGGTTAAATGAACGGTTCCGATGTCCGCTTTCAGGGGTAAAGCAGAAGTAATTTAGGGTGTGGCTGAATGTCCGCTAATAGCCATAAGCGGACATTGATTCGGTTTTTTCTACAAACACGATTAAGAGAGATGCCGTATCAGCATTTCCTTTCCTTGATGCCTTTGACTTCGCAAAATCCACATGGAAGTTTGTGATATCATCAAATAACAGACGCGATTTCTTTATATTCCATACCGTTGAGTGCCGATGAAAGCCGCCACAAATACCGAGAACCCGATCATCTATATCGTCGATGATAACGATGATGTGCGCGAAACCCTGGAACTCTTGTTCGAATCGGTGGACCTGTGTGCAGAGAGCTTCGGCTCCGCTGGCGAATTTCTTGACGCCTATCCCATGGGCCAATCGGGTTGTCTTATTGCCGACGTTCGTATGCCCGAGATGAGCGGGCTGGAACTCCAGGAAGAAATGGTTAAGCGGTCCATCGATCTCCCGGTGATCATAATTACAGGCTACGGAGACGTTGAAATGGCGGTGAACGCGATGAAAGCCGGTGCCGCCGATTTCATCGAGAAGCCTTATAAAGAACAAGACCTGCTTGACCGGGTGCACAAGGCGATCAACCAAAGCGCACAAAAACGCCAAGAGAGCAGCGAAGAACAAATGGCTCGCGAGCGGCTTGCCCAATTAACCCCAAGGGAAA
>JADFTO010000076.1 GCA_022560215.1 Pseudomonadota bacterium
CTGTCTCGGCTCGGGGCGGCTCCTCGGCGGCGGGCGGCGCTACCTTTTCCTCCGCCGGCTTTTCGTCTGGGGCGGGCTTCTCCGCCTTCTCCTCCGCCGGCTTTTCGTCTGGGGCGGTCGTCTTTTCGTCCGTGGGCGGCTCTTTCGCCTTCTCCTTTACCGGCTCGACCGCGGGCGGCTCATCGACGGTGGGTTTTTCCTCGGCTGGGGGTGGCTCTTTGGCGGCGGGCATCTCCTCGGCGGCGGGCGTCTTTTCGTCCGTGGCGGGCGTCTCCGCCTTCTCCTCCGCCGGCTCTGCTGCGGGCGGCTTGGGCTTGGCATCCGCCTCGGGGAGCTTCTCGGGCGGAATCTCCTCTAATTCGCCCACGTCTCCCTTGGCCGCCGTCACCTCCTTCTGGATTCCGGCCAGGACCGCGTCCACCATCAGGTCGCAGTAAACGCCGATGGCCCGTATGGCGTCGTCGTTGCCGGGTATGGGGTAATCAATGCCCTCGGGATTGCTGTTGGAATCGATCACGGCGGCCACGGGAATGCCCAGCTTGTTGGCCTCGGCCACGGCGATGGCTTCCTTGTTGGTGTCGATCACGAACAGGATGTCCGGCAGGCCGCCCATTTCCTTGATGCCGCCGAGGGCGCGGTCCAGCTTGTCCCGCTCGCGGGTGAGGCGCAGCAGTTCCTTCTTGGTCAGGCCGACGGTCTCCTCGGCCAGTTGCGCGTCCAGGTCCCGCAAGCGGGTGATGGAATTTGAAATGGTGCGCCAGTTGGTCATCATCCCCCCGAGCCAGCGGTGGTTGACGTAATACTGGCCGCAGCGCTTGGCGGCATCGGCGATCTTGTCGGTGGCCTGGCGCTTGGTGCCGACGAAGAGCACCCGGCCGCCGTTGGCGACGGTGTCGCTGACGGCCGCCAGGGCGCGGTGGAGCAAGGGGACCGTCTGTTGCAGGTCGATGATGTGAATGGAATTGCGGACCCCGAACAGGTACGAGGCCATCTTGGGGTTCCAGCGCCGCGTGTTGTGTCCGAAGTGAACGCCGGCTTCGAGTAACTGGCGCATGGAGAATGTGGGCATGGCAGTCGATCCTTTTCCGGTTGAACCTCCGCGGACACCGCCCGGCCCCGAGGGCCGGACACCGGAAGGGCGCGCGCCCTTAAGTCCGCGTGTGAATTCGGCCGCCTAGTTAATCGCAGCCGCGGGAATATGCAAGGAAAACCGGGTCAACCGGGCCCGAATGACGGATCGGGCCGGCCAGGCGGCCCAAGGCTGAGACCGGCAACTCCACCACTCAGAACGAGGAAACGACCCTCTCGCCGACGCCTGGAAGGTTGAACGTCCGGTGTTCGAAGCCCCTTTCGGGAAAATCCTTGATTTCGACGATGCCGTTCAATTTGGCAATCAGGTTGGCCAACAGAACTTGTGTGTTCTGGTGGGCCGGGTCCTTGGCGAGGACAAAGCTGGGCGGCCCATCCGACGTGAGCGCAAGGAAATGCCATCCCGATCGCCCGACGAAATCGTTGACGGCCTCGACCACGCCGAACCCCATCTTCAGGTAGAACGGAAGGTTGGTGTAGTCGTGGCCGAGGATGAAGCCGCCCTCCTTGATCTTGGCCGCGTAGGCCCCCAGGTCGGCCTTCACCGCCTCGAAGGTGTGCATGCCGTCGATGTAGACCCAATCGAGGGAGCCGTCCGCGAAATTCTTCGCGGCCTCCACCGAACAGGCCCGGTGGAGGACCACGCTTCCGGCCTCGATCTCGACCGCGAAACGGGCCTGAACGGCTTGGTAGCGGGCCTCCTGTTCCTCCGAGGGGACGTTGCTCGGGTCCGCTTCGTAGCCGGCTGCATCCTGGTGGGTCCAGGGGTCGACCAGATGCAGGCGTTTCGGTCGGACGATGTCCCGGATCCGCTGGCTGAATTCGCCCTCCGCCACGCCGATCTCGACCACCTCACCCTCGGGGGGCAGAAAATGCAGCAGATTGAGTCTGTCGAGTGGCAGGTAGAACACGTTCACCGGCCCTTTCGTCCATGATCCAAGGGCGCGGCCCTAGATCTCCTCGACGCCGGCGATGCCGGGGATGTCCTCGACGGCGTGCAGCACCAGGGGCGAGATGAGGTAGCGCTCGGACAGCCGGACCTCCACCTCCTGTCCGCCATCGATGCGCGAGACTACCAGCACCCGCCCCTTGCCGTTGCCACCGTTATTGGCGCCGCCCACCCGGTCCAGCACCTCGCGCAGCAGGGGAAGCGACGAGGCCTCCTCCACGATCACCCTGAGGCCGGCGCCGGCGCGGGACGCCACAAGGTCCAGGGGCTCCAGGGCGTGGGCGGTGAAGCGCACCGATTCCCCCTCGAACTGGACGCTGGCCTTGATGTAGAGGGAATTCCCAACCTCCAGGATATCGCGGGCCGCGGCGAGCACCTCGGAGAACACCGTGACCTCGAAGTTCCCCGCCGTGTCGGAGAACTGAACGAAGGCATAGCGGTTTCCCCTGCTCGACGTGCGCTCCTTCTTGGCCATCACCGTTCCCGCCATGCTGACGGGGCCGGAGCGGCCCTCGCCGACGACGTCGGCCGAGGTGCGGGCCTGGATGCGCTTCAGGCTCTTGGCGTAGGAATCCAGGGGATGGCCGGTGAGGTAGAAGCCGATGGCTTCGAATTCATGGGTCAGGCGCTCCATCTTCGCCCAGTCGGTGGTCTTAGGGATTCGCAAATCCGCCCCGTCATCCCCGCCGAACAGGGCGATCTGTCCGCTGTCCCTTTCCCTGGCGGCGGCGCTGGCGGTGCCCATGATGATGTCGATGGCTTCATAAACCTGCCTGCGGTTGGGATTCAAGGCGTCCAGGGCACCCGCGCGGACGAGGTTTTCCAGTTGGCGCTTGTTCAGCGCGCGGCTGTCCAGGCGGCGGGCCAGGTCCGTAAGGTCCTTGAAGGGGCCGGCCCGGCGGCGCTCGGAGACAAGCGTTTCCATGGCCGCCGCCCCGACGTTCTTGATGGCCGCCAGCGCGTAGCGGATGCCGTCTCCTTCCACCGTGAAGGAAGCCTCCGAAGCGTTGACGTCCGGCGGCAGCAGCGGCACGCCGAGCCGCTTCAGCTCATCCTTGAAGAGGTTGAGCTTGTCCGTGTCGCCCTGGTCCAGGGCCATGGAGGCGGCCATGAATTCCACCGGGTGATTGGCCTTCATGTAGGCCGTCTGATAGGCGACCAGCGCATAGGCCGCGGCGTGTGACTTGTTGAAGCCGTAGCCGGCGAACTTGGCCACCTGGTCGAAGATGTCGGACGCCTTGGCCTCCGGCACCCCGCGGGCCACGGCGCCGTCGACGAATGTCTGGCGCTGCTGGTTCATCTCCTTCTTGATCTTCTTGCCCATGGCCCGGCGCAGGATGTCGGCGCCGCCAAGGGTGTAGCCGGACAGTTCCTGGGCGATCTGCATGACCTGTTCCTGGTAGATCATGATGCCGAAGGTTTCCTTGAGGATCCCTTCCAGGTTCGGATAGGGATAGTCGGGCTTCTCCTTGCCGTGCTTGCGCCTGATGTAGCTCGGGATGTTGCCCATGGGGCCCGGGCGGTAGAGGGCGACCACGGCGATGATGTCCTCGAAGGTGTCGGGCTTGAGATTGCGCAGCACGTCGCGCATGCCCGAGCTTTCCAACTGGAAGACGCCGGTGGTTTCCCCTTGGCCGATCATGCGGAAGGTGGCCTCGTCGTCGAGCGGCAGGTTGGCGAGATCGACCTTGTCTGCGTCCCTCCCCTGGTTGACGAATTCGACGGCCCGGGCGAGCACGGTCAGGGTCTTCAGGCCAAGGAAATCGAACTTCACCAGGCCCGCCCTTTCCACGGATTTCATGTTGAATCCGGTGACCGGCGTGTCCGAGCGGGGATCGCTGTAGAGCGGGATCAGGTCGCGGAGCGGCCTGTCGCCGATGACCACCCCGGCGGCGTGGGTGGAGGCGTGGCGGTACAGGCCCTCCAGCTTGCGGGCGATGCCCACCAGGCGGGAGACGCTTTCATCGTTCTCGATCATCTCGCCGAGCAGGGGCTCCCTGGCGATGGCCTGGTCCAGGGTGACCGGATCGGCCGGGTTGTTGGGGACCAGCTTGCAGATGCGGTCCACCTGGGAATAGGGCATTTCCAGGACCCTTCCTACGTCGCGCAGCACGGCGCGCGCCTGGAGCTTGCCGAAGGTGATGATCTGGGCCACCCGGTCGCGGCCGTACTTCTGCTGGACGTAGGCGATGACCTCGTCCCGCCGGTCCTGGCAGAAGTCGATGTCGAAATCGGCCATGGAGACGCGCTCGGGATTCAGGAACCTCTCGAACAGGAGCCCGAAGCGCAGGGGATCCAGGTCGGTGATGGTCAAGGCCCAGGCGACGACGGAACCGGCGCCCGACCCGCGCCCCGGCCCCACGGGAATCCCCTGCTCCTTTGCCCAGCGGATGAAGTCGGCGACGATCAGGAAATAGCCCGAGAACCCCATGTTCATGATCACGTCGAGCTCGTAGTCCAGGCGCTTCCGGTAGGCCTTGGCCGAATGTTCATGGCCGTCCATGGACCCCCGCTCCGCCAGCCGCTTGTCCAGGCCGGCCCTGGCCTGGGCGCGGAGCTCGTCCTCCTCGCTCCGGTCTGGGCCGCAATCGAAGGGAGGCAGGATGGGGTCGCGGGCCTCCACCATGAAGGCGCAGCGCCGGGCGATGACGATCGTGTTGTCCACCGCCTCGGGCAGATCCTCGAACAGGGCCCGCATCTCTTCTGCGCTTTTGAAGCGGTGTTCCGGGTTAAGCCGGCGGCGATCCGTTTCCGAGACCAGGGCGCCCTCGGCGATGCAGATCAGGGCGTCGTGGGCCTCGAACATGGAAGCATCGGCGAAGTGGCAATCGTTGGTGGCGACGATGGGAAGCTCGAGGCCGTAGGCGAGGTCCAGCAGCGCCGGCTCGACTCTGGCCTCGGCCTCCAGCCCGTGGCGCATGATCTCCACGTAGAGCCGCCCGGGAAAGGCCGCCGCCAAGCGCCCCGCCAGGGCAACGGCTGCGTCCTTGCGTCCCTCGTTCATAAGCCGGCCGAGCGGCCCCTCCGCGCCGCCCGTGAGCAGGATCAAGCCATCCGCATGTGCCGCCAGGCCGTCCACGGACACCCGCTGGGCGCACTCGCCGTCCAGATAGGCGGCGGCGAGCAGGTGCAAGAGGTTGAGGTAACCGGCTTCGTTCTGGACCAGGACGGCGAGCTTGCCCTCGCCCTCGGCGCCGAAGCTCAACTGGCAGCCGATGATGGGCTGCACCCCGGCTTCCGCGGCGGCCGACGAAAACTCCATGGCGCCGAAAAGGTTGTTGGTGTCGGTGACCGCCACCGCGGGCATCCCGTGCTCCCGGCAGAGCGCCGCCAGGCCGGAGATTTGAATGGCTCCCTGCAGCAGGGAATAGGCCGAATGAACGCGCAGGTGGACGAAATCGGCGACGGGCATGGCCAAGGATTCCACAAGCCCGCTTAGGAGTCACCAAGATGTGGGGAAAAACTTCAGGTTATCCACAAGAAATCGTGTTTAACCCACAGGCCCAAAACCCGATCGCCACCTAGAGCGAATTCCATTCAGATTCGCTCTAGATTCTGCCTTTGGCCGCTCAAGCGCCGCGCAGGCTTATCGCATGTTTCCACTTGCGTGGAAAATGCTCTTCCTGGAAATTCGCCTTCAGGCTTCTATCAGGCGGCCGCCTTCCAGGCGCACGGTGCGGTCCAGCCCGGCCGCGATGTCCACGTTGTGGGTGGCGACCAGGGCCGCCAGGCCGGCTCCCCGCACCAGTTTCAGGAGCACCTCGAAGACCGCCGAGGCGGTGTCCGGATCCAGGTTCCCGGTGGGTTCGTCGGCGAGCAGCAGCTTGGGCGCGTTGGCGAGCGCACGCGCGATGGCGATGCGCTGCTGTTCGCCGCCCGATAGCATGCCCGGGCGGTGAGAAGCCCGTTCGCTGAGGCCCATCCAGTCGAGGAGCTCGCCGGCCCGTTCGCGGGCCGGTCGGCGGCTGACGCCGGCGATGATCTGGGGTATGGCGACGTTTTCCAGGGCCGAGAATTCGGGCAGCAGGTGGTGGTACTGGTAAACGAAGCCGATGTTCAGGCGGCGCAACCGGGTGCGGGCGTCGTCGTTCATGCCGCTGGAAGCCTCGCCCGAAATCGTCACCTCGCCCGCGTCGGGGGGTTCCAAAAGGCCGGCCACGTGAAGCAGGGTCGATTTGCCGGCGCCGGACGGCCCGACCAGGGCCACGATCTCGCCCGGGTGCACGTCCAGGTCGACGCCGCGCAGCACTTCCAGCGCCGTCCGCCCCTGCTGGAAGGTGCGGGTGATGCCGCCCAGCGCCAGCACGGGTTCACTCATAGCGCAAGGCTTCCGCCGGCTCTATACGGGCGGCGCGCCACGACGGATACAAGGTGGCCAGCAACGACAGTCCCAGCCCCATGAGCACCACCTCGGCCACCTCCGCCGGGTCCGCCACGGCCGGAAGCTGGGACAGGAAATAGAACTCGGCGGAGAACAACTCCACATTCATCAGGCCTTGCATGAATTGCCGGATGTTCTCTATGTAGCGGATGAAAAGCAGCCCGGCGCCGAGCCCCAGCAGGGTCCCTATCACACCGACGCTGGCCCCGCTCAGGAAAAAGATGCGCATGATCATGCCCCGGGTCGCCCCCATGGTGCGCAGGATGGCGATGTCCCGGCCCTTGTCCTTGACCAGCATGATCATGGAGGAGACGATGTTGAAGGCCGCCACCACCATGATCAGGGTCAGAATCAGGAACATGACGTTGCGTTCCACCTTGACCACGTTGAAGAAGCTGGCGTTGGCCTGTTGCCAGTCGTGGATGCGGTTGCTCCCGCCGATGGCGGCCAGGATTTTCGCGCCTAAGGCCGGCGCCCGGTCGGGGTCGACGATGAACACCTCCAGGTTGGTGACCGCGCCGGGCAGGCGGAAATAAATTTGAGCCGCGGCCAAGGGCATGAAGATGAAGCTGGAATCGTATTCGTACATGCCGATCTTGAAGGTGCCGGCGACCCGGTAGGAGCGGGTGCGCGGCATGGTGCCGAAGACGGTGACGTTGCCCCTGGGCGATATCAGGGTGAGCCGATCGCCGATGGCGAGGCCGAGCTTCCTCGCCATGCGGTCGCCGATCAGGACCGAGTCCTTGCCCTTGAACTGGGCCAAGGAGCCCGAAAGGATGTTGTCGGCGATGATGGCGCGGGACGACAGGTCCACCGGCTTCAGCCCGCGCACCACGGCGCCCTGGGCGACCCCGTTGGCGGTCACCATCACCTGGCCCTCGATCATCGGCGTGACGCGGGTGACGCCGGGAACGGCGCGCACCACTTTGGCCATGGGGTCGTAGCCGGTGAGCCTTCTCTCCTGGCCATAGACGCTCAAGTGGCCGTTAATGCCGAGAATCCTGTCCAGGAGTTCCTCGCGAAAGCCGTTCATCACCGCCATGACGATGATCAGGGTGGCCACGCCGAGCAGGATGCCCACCAGCGATATGATGGCGATGACCGAGATCAAGCCTTCCTTGCGGCGCGGCCTCAGGTAGCGCATGGCCACCATCCATTCGAATGAGGAAAACACGGCCCCTACAACGCTTCCAGGGCCGCGTCGATGGTCATCTCGCGGCGCTCGCCGGTCTTGCGCTCCTTGAGCTCGACCCGGCCCTCACCCAGCCCCCTGGGGCCGACGATGAGCTGCCGGGGCAGCCCGATCAGGTCCATCTCGGCGAACTTGACGCCGGCCCGTTCCCGGCGGTCGTCGTAGAGGACCTCGATTCCCTTGTCGCCGAGCCGCCGGTAGATGGACTCGCAGGCCTCGTTGCAGTTCCCGTCGTCGGCCTTCAGGTTGATCAGGCCGACGCCGAAGGGGGCCACCGGCTGGGGCCAGATTATGCCGGATTCGTCGTGGGAAGCCTCGATGATGGCGCCCACCAGGCGGGAGACGCCGATGCCGTAGGATCCCATGGCGACGGGCACCTGGTCTCCGCCGGGCCCGGTGACCACCGCGTTCATGGCCTTGGAATACTTGGTGCCGAAATAGAAGATGTGCCCCACCTCGATGCCTCGCGCCGTGACCAGGTCGTCGCCCAGCGCCTTTTCCTTCTCCGGGTCCCGTTGGTCGTCGGTGGCCGCGTACCTGGCGGTGAACTTGTCCACGATGGGCTGCAAGTCGGCATCGTAGTCGATGGCCTGGTCTGTCAAGTCCGTCTCGATGAAGTCCCGGTGGCAGCCGACCTCGCTTTCGCCGGTTTCCGCCAGGATCAGGAATTCGTGGCTCTTTTCGCCGCCGATGGGGCCGCTATCGGCGCGCATGGGGATGGCCTTCAGCCCCAGGCGCTCGAAAGTGCGCAAATAGGCCACGAACATCTTGTTGTAGGAACGCGCCGCGGCGTCCGCGTCGATATCGAAGGAATAGGAATCCTTCATCAGGAATTCGCGCCCGCGCATGACGCCGAAACGGGGCCGCACCTCGTCCCGGAATTTCCATTGGATGTGGTAGAGGATGAGGGGAAGGTCCCGGTAGCTCCTGACGGAGGTGCGGAAGATATCGGTGATCTGCTCTTCGTTGGTGGGACCGTAGAGCATGTCGCGCCCGTGGCGGTCGGTGATGCGCAGCATCTCCGGGCCGTAGTCGTCGTAGCGTTCGCTCTCGCGCCACAGGTCGGCGGGCTGGATGGTGGGCATGAGCATTTCCTGGCAGCCCGCCGCGTCCTGTTCCTCACGCACGATCCGCTCGATCTTCTTGAGCACGCGGAAGCCGAAGGGCAGCCAGGAATAGATGCCGGCGCTGGATTGGCGGATCAGGCCGGCGCGCAGCATCAGCCGATGCGATACGATCTGGGCCTCGGCAGGCGTTTCCTTCAACGTGGGCAGGAAGTATTCGGACAAGCGCATCGCACAAAAACCATCGGCAGCCGGGGGTGATCGGGGAATTTAGGCAAAGCCCGGGGCATTGTCCACGCCCGCAGGCACACGGCGGTGTCTCAATTGGAAATTTGATGCGCTGATAAGCGCAAAGCGGACTCGAATGTCGGCTTCAGGGGTGAAGCGGGCGTAAAACGCGGCCATCCACTATGTTCGCTAATAGCCGACAACGAAAGCTCCAATGCTCGGTAATCACTTAAAAACGGTCATGAAATCCACTGTTATTTCGGTAATGTAATTGCCTTCTTTGGTCAGCCCAGGATGAAGTATGCTGGTTCTAGCACCGGCCATGGTGGAACAATTGGCCGAGCCGTGATTAAGGGAGAGAGTCTCAATGGCTGAGGACGGCGACCCGACCTTGGAAGGCGGCTGCACCTGCGGTGCTGTGCGCTATCGCATGACTAGCACGCCGATGTTTGTTTACTGCTGTCATTGCCGCTGGTGTCAGCGCGAAACAGGAGCATCCTTCGCCCTCAATGCAATGATCGAAGCCGATCGCGTCATCCATGTACAGGGCGCACCGGAAACGGTGAATACGCCTTCAAACAGTGGCAGGGGGCAGAAGATCGCTCGCTGTCCAAACTGCCGCGTTGCCTTGTGGAGCCAATACGCAGGTGCGGGTGACGCGGTGTATTTCATTCGCGTCGGCACGCTCGACGAACCGAATCGTCTGGCGCCCGACATCCACATCTTTGTAAGTTCGAAGCAGCCTTGGATTATATTGCCGCCGGGCGTTCCCGCTGTCGAAGAGTACTACGACCGCAACGATTATTGGCCCGAGGAAAGCCTAGCGCGGCGCCGTGCACTGCTTGGCTGATAGCTTGAGGTCCGCTCCGCATCACAAGCAGAATTGCCGATGACCCCGCGCCGATGTCTGCCGCCCGGCGCAAAACGGACGTGGATCCGCTAAAAACGGACGCCCACGGCGTTGGGTCGGCGGGATTTCAAACCGAGACACACCCAGGCCCACGGGCGCGCTCCTTGCCCTTATCTCAGCTTCTCGCGGCAGGCCTGGGCCAGGACGGCCTGGTCGGGGGCGGTCAGGGGCTGGCCGTTGAAGTAGACGCGCCCCTTCTTCACCGTCACCTTGCCGATGATGGCCTCGCCTGTGTATTTGCCCCCTGCGCCCAGTCCGTATTTCTCCTCCAGGTCGATGCCGATGTTGATGCTGATCTCGTCGGGGATCTTGATCGGCGAGGCACCGCCCAGGTCCGCCGGCGCGAACTTCTTGCCGCGCACGCCGCCGCCGGGCTGATAGGCGACGTCGGGCGCCGGCAGATGCTTGGTGATGCGCTTGCAGTCCCGCTTGCTCACGGTGAGCTGGGCCAGGGACTCATGCGCCGGCAGAACCAAGGCCAAGAGGGCCAGGACGATTACGCATATCCTCATGGGACAATGATCCACGCTTGAGCTTAAGGAAGGCCTAAAACCGGGCCTATTCCAACGTCGAATGCTATGCATTTGGACGGTTAATTCCCTTCCTGATAGTTTAAATAGTATCCATACCGCTTTGTAATACCGTTATTTTTCGTAGAACCCAGGCCCCGCCTCCAGCCACGGGGGACGAAGCCCGGCGATGCGCTCGAAAACCGGGCAGTCGTGCCGGTGGGCGCCGGGCAGATAGCCGATGCACATGAGGTACTCATTCACGATCTCGGAGCCCATGAACTTGAAGGTTTTGCGGAAGAGCTTGGTCCACTCCTCCCTCACCATCGGGTGGTGGCCGGCGATCCAGTGGGCGAGGCCCCCGTGGCTGTCGCGCAAGGCGATGATGCGCCGCGCGTTCTCGATGACGGCCTTCACCTTGAGCCGGTTGCGGATGATGCCGGGGTCCGCCAGGAGCCGGGCCACGTCGCGCTCGCCATAGGCCGCCACCCGGTCCACGTCGAAGCCGTCGAAGGCGGCGACGGTCGTGGGCCGCTTCTTGAGCACCAGCTCCCAGGACAGGCCGGCCTGGAAAAGCTCCAGGGACTGGAGCTCGAACAGCGCCCGCTCGTCCGCCAGGGGGAAGCCGTATTCGGTGTCGT
>JADFTO010000275.1 GCA_022560215.1 Pseudomonadota bacterium
AACGATCTTTATGACTGGATCAGCGGCCGCTCCCCGGTTCCGCCCGAACTGGATGACGACGTTATGAAGTTGATCAAAGACTTCAATAACAGCTCTTAAAACATTGGAAAAAATAATAGAACACCTGTCTCGTGTCGGGCGGATAACGATCGCCGGCGCGCCCGAGGGCTTCGATGCGCTGGTCCTCGGCCGCCTGGCCGGGGCAAAGACTCCGGGGACGGGCGTCATCTTCGTCGCCCGCGACGACCTTCACATGGCGCGCATGGCGGACGCCCTCGCCTTCTTCTCGCCTAAGCTGGAGTGCCTGGAATTCCCGGCCTGGGACTGCCTGCCCTATGACCGGGTCTCCCCCAAGGCCGAGATCGCGGCCCGGCGCATCGACACCCTGACCCGGCTTTTGGAGTCCGACGCCCGGCTGGTCCTGACCACCGTTTCGGCCGTCCTCCAGCGGGTGCCGCCCCGGGACGCCTTCGAGGGCGCGGTTCTCCACGTCCGCGCCGCATCGCGGCTCGAACGCGGCGCCTTGATGGACTTCCTCGATGCGGGCGGCTACGGCAACACCGGCACCGTCATGGAAGCGGGGGAATACGCCGTCCGCGGGGGGATCGTGGACGTTTTTCCCCCTGGGCTGGCCCGGCCCCTGAGGCTGGATTTCTTCGGCGACGAGCTGGAATCCATCCGCACCTTCGATCCGTCCACCCAGCGCACCACGGGAACCATGGAATCCATGACCGTCAAGCCGGTGAGCGAGGTGCCGCTCAACGATGCCGCCATCTCCCGCTTCCGGACCGGTTACCGGGCCCTGTTCGGGGCCCCGGCCGCCGGGGACGTCCTCTACGAGGCGGTCTCGGCGGGGCGCCGGGCGTTGGGAATGGAACATTGGCTGCCCCTCTTTCACGACCGCCTGGAGACCGTGCTCGACTACGCGCCCGACGCCGCCGTGATCCTCGACCATCAAACGGAAGAGGCCGTGGACGCCCGCCTCGGGCTGATCGACGAATACTACCAGGCCCGTACCCGGGAAGCGGAAAGAGGGTCTTCCGGGCCGCCCTACAACCCTGTGCCCCCGGACCGCCTTTATCTGAGCCGGGACCAGTGGGACGGGCTTCTGGCGAACGCGCCACGGGCCAGCTCTCGCCCTTCGCCGCCGCCGACGACGCCGGCTTCGACGCGGGCGGGCGCCCGGGCAGGGATTTCGCCGACGCCCGCGCCCAGCCGGGCGTCAACGTGTTCGAGGCCGTCCGCGGCCATGTGGAGGATCTCAGCCGGGACGGCACCCGGGTGGTCATCACGGCGGCCTCGAAGGGCTCCCGCGACCGCCTGGCCTCGGTGCTGGCCGAGCACGGCCTGGCCCCCCCGAGGCTGGTGGAGGACTGGGCCGGGGCCATGGAACCGGGGGGCGTGGCCATCGCGGTGGTCGGGCTGGAGCGCGGATTCAAGGCCCCGGATCTCGCGGTGATCACCGAAAGGGACATCCTCGGCGAGCGGTTGGGACGGCCCCGGCGCGCCCGCGTCCGGGCCGAGAACTTCATCGCCGAGGCCTCGGCCCTCGGGCAAGGCGACCTGGTGGTGCACGTGGAGCACGGGATCGGGCGCTACGACGGGCTCGTCGCCATCCAGGCGGCGGGCGGGCGCCACGACTGCCTGAGGCTGATCTACGCGGGCGGCGACAAGCTGTTCCTGCCGGTGGAGAACATCGATCTCATCAGCCGCTACGGCTCGGAGCAGGCGGGCGCGCAGCTGGACCGCTTGGGCTCCGCTTCCTGGCAGGCCCGCAAGGCCCGCCTGAAGGAGCGCGTCCGCGACATGGCCGCCGAGTTGATCAAGGTGGCCGCCGCCAGGGCGCTCAAGTCCGTGGACAGGGTGACGGTGGAAGAGGGGCCGCTGAATGAGTTTTCCGCCCGCTTTCCCTACGCCGAGACCGAGGACCAGGCCAGCGCCATCGCCGAGGTCGTGGACGACCTGGGCCGGGGCCGCCCGGCGGACAGGCTGATCTGCGGGGACGTGGGCTTCGGCAAGACCGAGGTGGCCCTGCGCGCGGCCTTCGTCGTCGCCTATTCGGGCAGGCAGGTGGCCGTGGTGGTGCCGACGACGCTGCTCTGCCGCCAGCATTACCTGACCTTCGCCGAGCGTTTCGAGGGGTTTCCGATTCACGTCGAACAGCTGTCGCGCCTGGTTCAGCCCAAGCGGGCCCGGGAAGTCAAGGCGGGGCTCAAGGACGGCACCGTGGACATCGTCATCGGCACCCACACGCTGCTCGCCAAGGACGTGGCCTTCCGCGACTTAGGCCTGCTGGTGGTCGACGAGGAACAGCATTTCGGCGTCACCCACAAGGAAAAGCTGAAGCGGCTCAAGTCCGACGTGCACGTGCTCACCATGACGGCGACGCCCATTCCCCGTACCCTGCAACTGGCCCTGACCGGGGTCAGGGAGATGAGCCTCATCGCCACCCCGCCGGTGGACAGGCTGGCGGTGCGTACCTTCGTGCTGCCATTCGATCCGGTGATCGTGCGCCAGGCCATCCTGCGCGAGCGCTTCCGGGGCGGACAGACCTTCTACGTCTGCCCGCGCATCGCGGATCTGGACGTCATCGCCCGGCGCCTCGCCGAGCTGGTGCCCGAGGTCTCCATGGTCACCGCCCACGGGCGCTTGCCCGCGCGCGACCTGGAAAGCGCGATCTCCGCCTTTTACGACGGCGCCTACGACGTGCTGCTGTCCACCGACATCATCGAGTCCGGCCTCGACCTGCCCCGGGTCAACACCATCATCATCCACCGCGCCGACCGCTTCGGCCTGGCCCAGCTCTACCAGTTGCGGGGCCGGGTCGGGCGCTCGAATATCCGGGCCTACGCTTACCTGACACTGCCCGAGCGGGGCGGTCTCTCGGACGCCGCGGAGAAGCGCCTGCAGATCATGCAGACCCTGGACACGCTCGGCGCCGGGTTCACGCTGGCCAGCCACGACCTGGACATCCGGGGGGCCGGAAACCTGTTGGGAGGGGAGCAGTCGGGCCACATCCGCGAGGTCGGCATCGAGCTCTACCAGCGCATGCTGGAGGAAGCCGTGGCCGAGGCCCGGGGCGAGGTCGGCGGGGGGGGCGAGGATTGGAGCCCGGAGGTGAGCCTG
>JADFTO010000077.1 GCA_022560215.1 Pseudomonadota bacterium
GGGATTGGCTTGCGGGAATCAACCGGGTTAATTAGGGTGACTCAGGCGCGGCCATGGTTTATCGGTCCCGAATCCGAGGGGGGTAAGGTGCACAATGGCGAAGCGGAAAAATTTCTACTTTGTCGACGACGATCCCGACATGATCGGCTTCGTGACCGCTCAACTGGAAGCGGCCGGCCACAAGGTGGCGTCGAACACCGGCAGCGCCGAGGCCTTGTCCGAAATCCTCTCCGACAAGCCGGACTGCGTGTTGCTGGACTTGATGATGCCCGGCATGGACGGGCTCGAAATGTGCAAGACCCTGCGCGGCAGGAAGGACATGGACGGGACCAAGATCATCATGGTCTCGGGCAAGGCCTATGAATTCGACCGCAAGCGCGCCTTCGAGTTCGGCGCCGACGGCTACATTACCAAGCCCCTGAAGGAAAAGACCTTCGTCAGCGACGTCGAGCGCATCCTCGAGGACAAGGTGATCCTGTCCTTCTGGGGCGTGCACGGCACCCTGCCCGCCCCCGGCGAGAAGACCGTCAGGTACGGCGGCAACACGTCGTGCATGACCCTCGAATTCCAGCGCGACCATTTCTTCATCTTCGACGCCGGCTCCGGCATCAAGAGGCTTTCGGACTGGCTGCTGGCCAACAAACGGGCGAAAATGGAAGCCAAGATCTTCATTTCCCACCCCCATTGGGACCACATCAACGCCCTGCCCTTCTTCGTTCCCTTGTACATGCCGGGCAATGAATTCGAGATCTTCGGCGCCCGCCACGGCGACATCACCACCCGCGAACTGGTCTCGGCGCAGATGGACAACCCCTACTTCCCCATCACCCTCAAGCAGTTCGGTGCCCGGGTCTATTTCCGGGACCTGGAGGAAGAGGAGTTCACCATCGACGAAAACATTTCCATCAAGACCAAGCTCCTCAGCCATCCGGGCAAATGCCTGGGATACCGGGTGGAATACAAGGGACGCGCCATCTGCTACGTCACCGACAACGAACTGTTCCTGGAATCCGACGAGGACTATTACAATCCGTTCTACGTGAAGAACCTGATCCAGTTCGTTCACGGCGCCGACGCCCTGATCACGGACTGCACCTACACCGACGAGGAATACACCTCCAAGGTCGGTTGGGGCCATTCCTGCATCAGCCAGGTGGTGGACCTGGCCCACCGGGCCGAGGTCAAGACCCTGTACCTGTTCCACCACGATCCGGACCATACCGACGACGACATAGACGCCAAGCTGGAAACGACCCGCAAGATGCTCAAGAACAAGAAGTCCAAGACCAAGGTCCTGGCCCCCGGCGAGGGCCAGTCCTACAAGATCTGATCGTCCCGCCCGGTTTGCCGCGACCCTGGGGCGCTATCCGGAAAACGCTCTAGGCTGTAAGCTGCGGCAAATTCTGAGGACCAGGGGAACCGCCGTCATGGACGCGACCATCGAGGAAAGGCTCGCCGAACTCGCCATCGAGCTGCCAGACGCGCCGGCGCCGGCGGCCAACTACGTGCCCTTCGTCGTCTCCGGGACCTTGGTGTTCGTTTCCGGCCAGGTCCCGGTGTGGAACGGCGAGCTCCGCCACATCGGCCAGGTGGGCGGCGATCTGGGACTGGAGGACGGAATTCAGGCGGCGCGGCTCTGCGGGCTCAACCTCATCGCCCAGGCCCGCGCCGCCGCCGGCGGCGACCTGGAGAGGATAGCCAGGGTGGTCAAGCTCGGCGGGTTCGTCAACGCGGCGCCCGGCTTCACCGATCACCCCAAGGTCGTCAACGGGGCCTCGGACCTGATGGTGGAGGTCTTCGGCGATCGGGGACGCCATGCCCGCTTCGCCGTCGGGTCGTCCACCCTGCCGCTCGGCGTCGCCGTCGAGGTGGACGGGGTTTTCGAGCTTAAATCCCCTTGATCTAAGCGCATAGGCTATGCCGGCGACAACAAAACTGCTTTATATCAATATGATATTATGTCATTAACTGTATACAAGTTATTCTCCTAGAAATATGAGTATTAACTAATTATGCGTTAATTATAAGGCCCCCAAGGGATGCCCGACGGAAGCGAAGAGACCACCATCAGGGTGCTCGGCTCCATGGCCGAGACGTCGGCGGAGCAATGGGACGCCTGCGCCGGAGCGGACGACCCGTTCGCCTGCCACGCCTTTCTTTCGGCCCTCGAAGACAGCGGCTCCGTGTCGGCTGAGACCGGCTGGCAGCCCCGCCACCTGGTGATCGAGGACGAGGCCGGCGCACTCATGGCCGCGGCGCCCCTATATCTGAAGGGGCATTCCTATGGCGAATTCGTCTTCGACTGGGGCTGGGCCGAGGCCTACGAGCGCGCCGGCGGGCGCTATTACCCGAAACTGCAGGCGGCCATCCCGTTTACGCCCGTCACGGGACGGCGGCTTCTGGTCCGCCAGGACCTGCCCGCGGCCGACCAGGGGCGGCTCGCCGACACCCTGTCGGCGGCCCTGATGGAGCTGGCCGGGAGTCTCGGCGTCTCGTCGGTCCACGTCACCTTCCCCACCGAGGCCGAATGGCGGCGCTTCGGGGAGCTCGGCTTCCTGCTCCGCACCTCCAAGCAGTTCCATTGGGAAAACAGGGATTACGGCAGCTTCGAGGACTTTTTGGACGGACTCGCCTCGCGCAAGCGCAAGGCCATCCGCAAGGAACGCCGCGCCGTGGCGGAAAGCGGCGTCACGCTCTCCACACTCACCGGCGCCGACATAACCCCGGCCCACTGGGACGCCTTCTTTCGCTTCTATCGCGACACCTCGGACCGCAAGTGGGGGCCCGCCTACCTGAACCGGGAATTCTTCTCGCGCCTGGGGCAAACCATGGCCGATTCCGTGGTCCTGGTCATGGCCGAGGCGGATGGCGGTTTCGTGGGCGGGGCGCTCAACCTGATGGGCGGCGGCGTCCTCTACGGCCGCTATTGGGGATGCGTGAAGGATTACCGTTTCCTCCACTTCGAGGCCTGCTACTACCGGGCCATCGATTTCGCCATCGCCAACGGCCTCACCCGGGTGGAGGCGGGCGCCCAGGGGCCCCACAAGATCCAGCGGGGGTACCTGCCCGTCCGCACCTACAGCGCCCATTGGATCACGGACCCCGGGTTCCGGGCGATCATCGCCGATTACCTGGACGGGGAACGGAAGGATTTGGAGCAGGAACTGGAAGGGCTCGCCCGGCGCTCCCCCTTCCGCCAGGGCTGAACGGTTTCTCAACCTTTTCCGGGATAGGATCGGCCATGGATTTCAAAGACGGGAAACCTGCCCCGGGGGCCCTGCCGGCCGTGAGGCGGGCCGCCTTGATCGTCCTCGCCGTGGTCCTGGGCGCGGCCTGGGGGGGCGGGCCCGTTCCCACCGGCGGCCCGGCGCACCTGCTAAGCGTCAAGGCGGCCAAATGCGTGCGCCTGGGGAAAAGCGGCGGCCGCGAGACCCTGATCAACCGCTGCGGGGATTGCCGCAAGGTGAAGCTGCAACGCAGGCGGCCGGGGGGCAATTTCCCCACCGCCCGCACAATCACGGTGCCCGAACTGTCCCAAATCGAGCTCTCGTTCCTGGGGCCGGGGCGGACGCGCATCGTCTCTGATCAGTCCTGCCGGGCGGCGGCGGACCGGCGAGACGACGGCCAGCGCTGCACCCGGCTCAAGGTGATGAAAAACGGCACCCTGGCGCTGGTCAACCAATGCGCCATCTGCCGCATAGCCGTTGTGGAACGCGCCCAGCCGGGCGGCGGGCGCAAGATGCGGACCGTGGTCTTGGCCGCCCGCGCCGCCGTGCCCATCGCGGGCCAGGGCCAGGCCCGGGTGCTGACGGAAAAATCCTGCCGCTGAGGGCGCCCTTAAGGCCGAACTAGAGCGCTAGCCGCGCCGCCCCATGGAGCGGGCCCCTCAGCCGCCGCCGGCGGCCTTCGCCTTCACCTTGGCCGCCGCCTTGGAGGTCTCATTGATCCTCTTTTCCAGGATCTTGGCCTCGGCCTCCAGTTCCCGTTCCATGCGCCGGATGCGCCGGGTCAGGTCCTCGACCCGGCCGAGGATGCGCCGCCGCCTGCGGGACTCGCTTTTCCTCAAATAGCGGCGCCAGCGCCATTCCCCGGCCACGGCGAGCAGCGCTATGCCGGCGATGGCGCAGAGGATGGCGGCCACCCAGTAGGTGGCCTTGCCGAAAGCGAAGGCCGCCCCCCAGAAGCCGATGGTGATCAGGGCCGAAGACACGGTGAAGAGCAGCCTCCTGGTGACGATGTCGTCGTCCTGGAAGGCGTTTTCCGCGGCCGCGATGGCGACGGCGATCTCGGTGCGGGCCATTTCCTTCCACTGCTTGAAGGACATACCCTCGGCGATGGTGCGGCCCTCGCGGATGAACTGTTCCAGGCGCATGACGACGAAGTCCGCCCTTTGCGCCGGATTGGGCTTGCCATCGGGCTGTTCGGCCTCCCCCGGCGGGGACGTGTCCTTGGGCTCTTGCTTGGGATCTTCGGCCTTGTCCGCTTCCAGAAACCAGTCGCTCAAACCTCGGCCCTCTCCTCAGGCGCCGGCCAGCCGCCCGTGGGCCGCGTCCAGCTTGGCCCGCGCCTGCATGGCGTCGGCGCGGCGTTCTTTTTGTTTCTCCACCACGTCGGGCGGCGCCTTGGCCAGGAACTCCCGATTGGCCAGTTTCTTGTCGAAACGCTGGATGTCGGCGGCCAGCCGGGCGATTTCCTTCTCCAGGCGCGCCTTTTCGCCGGCCACGTCGATGACGTCGGCCAGGGGCAGGATGATCGTGGCCTCGTCGAGCACGTCCTGCACGGCGCCGTCGGGCGCCTCGCCGTCGGCGTCCCTGGCCGAGGACAGCCGGGCCAGGCCGGTGATCAGGTCCCGGTGGGCCTCCAGGCGGGCCAGGGTCTCCGGCCCCGCGTCCTTGAGCAGCAAGGGGATCTTCGCCGCCGCCGGCACCCGCATCTCGGCGCGCCGGGCGCGCACCTGGGAGATCAGGCGCACCACCCAATCCATCTCGGCCCGGGACTCGGCGTCGAGTGGGGCCTCGCCCGCCTCGGGCCAACGGGTGGAGATCAGCATGGCCGGGCGCTCCGTTTGGGCCCACAGCTCCTCGGTGACGAAGGGCATGAAGGGATGGAGCAGGATCAGGATGCGGTCCAGCACCCAGGCCGCGGTGGCCCGGGTCTCGGCGGCCGCCGCTTCGTCGGCGCCCTGGAAAACGGGCTTGGAGAATTCCAGGTACCAGTCGCAGAACGTGCCCCAGGTGAATTGATAGAGGGCATTGGCGGCCTCGTTGAACTTGTAGGAATCCAGGGCCCGGTCCACCTGGCCCAGGACCTCCTCCGCCCGGCCGACGATCCAGCGGTTGAGGGTCAGCCGGCAGGCCCCGGGATCGAACCCGGGGTCGGGCTCGCAGCCGTTGATCTGGCAGAAGCGCGCCGCGTTCCACAGCTTGGTGGCGAAGTTGCGGTATCCCTCCACCCGGCTCTCGGCCAGCTTGAGTTCACGGCCCTGCACGGCCAGCGCCGCCAGGGTGAAGCGCAGCGCGTCGGTGCCGTAGGTGTCCATCAGTTCCAGGGGATCGATGATGTTGCCCTTGGACTTGGACATCTTCTGGCCCTGCTCGTCGCGCACCAGGGCGTGGATGTGAATGGTGTGGAAGGGCGCCTCGCCCATGAAGTGGATGCCCGCCATCATCATGCGCGCCACCCAGAAGAAGATGATGTCGAACCCGGTGACCAGCACGTCCGTCGGATAGTAGCGGCTGAGCTCCGGTGTCTCGTCGGGCCAGCCCAGGGTGGAGAAGGGCCAAAGGGCGGACGAGAACCAGGTGTCCAGCACGTCCTCGTCGCGCCTCAGGGCCGTCGTCTCGCCGTAATGCCTTGCGGCGGCGGCGGCGGCCTCTTCCTCCGTCAGCTCGACGAAGATCTCGCCGTCGGGGCCGTACCAGGCGGGGATCTGGTGTCCCCACCAGATCTGGCGGGAGATGCACCAGGGCTGGATATTGCGCATCCATTCGAAATAGGTGTTCTCCCAGTGCTTCGGCACGAACACCGTCCTGCCCTTTTCCACCGCCTCGATGGCCGGGCGGGCCAGGGTCTCGGCGTCGACGAACCACTGGTCCATGAGCCAGGGCTCGATGGCCACTTCGGAACGGTCGCCGTAGGGGACCGTCATCTCGATCTCCTCGACCCTTTCCAGGAGGCCGAGGGCGCGCATCTCTTCGACGATTCCTTCCCGGGCCTGGTAGCGGTCCTGCCCCCGGTAGGCCTCGGGCGCGTTCTCGTTGAGCCGGGCGTCCCGGTCCAGCACGTTGATCATGTCCAGGCCGTGGCGGCGTCCCACCTCGAAGTCGTTGAAATCGTGGGCGGGCGTGATCTTGACGGCGCCGCTCCCCTTTTCGGGGTCGGCGTACTCGTCGGCGACGATGGGCAGGGAGCGCCCGACGATGGGAAGCAGGCAGGTCCGGCCCACCAAGGCGGCATAGCGGTGGTCCTCGGGATGGACCGCGACGGCGGTGTCGCCGAGCATGGTCTCGGGGCGGGTGGTGGCGACGGTGATGTGGCGGTCCCCGTCCCCCTCGACGGGATACTTGAAGTACCACATCTTGCCCATGACCTGGCGCTGTTCCACCTCCAGGTCGGAGATGGCGGTGTGCAGCCTCGGGTCCCAGTTGACCAGCCGCTTGTCCCGGTAGATCAGTCCCTGCTTGTAGAGATCGACGAACACCTTGCGCACCGCCCGGGACAGGCCCTCGTCCATGGTGAAGCGCTCCTTGGACCAGTCGAGCGACGCGCCCAGCCGGCGCAGCTGGTGGGTGATGGTGCCGCCCGATTCGGCCTTCCATTTCCACACCCGCTCGATGAACTTGTCGCGCCCGAGGTCGTGGCGGGTCTTGCCGTCCGCCTCGAGCAGCCTTTCCACGACCATCTGGGTGGCGATTCCCGCGTGGTCGGCGCCCGGCTGCCAAAGGGCGTCCCGGCCGCGCATCCGCTGGTGGCGGATGAGGATGTCCTGGAGGGTGAAGGTGAGCGCATGCCCCATGTGCAGGGTGCCGGTCACGTTCGGCGGCGGGATCATGATGGTGTAGGGATCGGCGGCCGAACAGGTGTCGGCGGCGAAGGCGCCGGCGCGCTCCCACTCGGCGTAAATCCTTTCCTCGACCTGTTGGGGCCTGTAAGTTTTGTCCAGCATCGCTGAACCTTCCTCGATGAACTGATGATATGATTCCCCGCTTCCGGCGCCGGCCGGGAAGGAATCAAAGTCTTACTATTCGAGCCTCTCCGCCCGGTTGATCATGTAATCGATCTCCTTCTTGACGAGGCGCTCGATCAGATAGGGCAGGTTGCGGTCAAGCCATTCCCTGAGGATGGGACGAAGCATTTCCCGAACGATTCCCTCGAGGGTGACGTCGCCCCCGCCCACCGCCAGGTCGCGGCGGTCAAGAATGGCGCGCGCCAGTTCGGAGAGCACGTCGGTGGAGAGGCGAGCCGTCGGCGCCGAGATCACCGTCTGCGGCGAGGTGACCATCGACTCGGTGAGTTCGAGAACGTCTTCCGCAGTTTTCATGGGCTCGGTGAGTTTGATCTCCGGGACCGGATCCGGTTCGGGCGCCGGCTCCGGTTCGGGCTTGGGCGCCGGCTCCGGTTCGGGCTCGGGCGCCGGCTCCGGTTTGGGCGCCGGCTCCGGTTCGGGCGCCGGCTCGGGTTCGGACGCCAGCGCCGGCTCGGGTTCGGGCGCCGGCTCCGATTCGGGCGCCGGCTCCGGTTCGGGCGCCGGCTCCGCGGCCTTTTCTTCCTGTTCCTTGATCTCCTCTTCCTCCTCTTCGGATAGAATCCGGCGAATGGAGGCGAGGATGTCCTCCATGGAGGGTTCCTGGCCCGCTTCGCCCGTTTCGGCCGATTCTTCGGTTTCTTCGCTCATCTATCCCTCGCCTAAGGCGCCTAAGACTAGTTCAACCGACCGGCCACCGGCAACGGCCTTCACTTGTTGGCGTCATTTTCCCCATTGCCCCCGCCCAGTCCCCGTCCCTGGATTTCCCGATAATGAACGTCTGGATCGTAGAAATCCACAGGAAGGTACAGGTGGCGGGCCGTCAACCGGCCGATGGCTTCCCTCAACTGGAAGATGGCCACGACTTCGTCCCGTTCGGCGCCGACCAGGTCCACACGGGCGTCCAGCAGCTCCCGTTCGGCGTCAAGGACATCGAGCACGGTGCGCTCCCCCACGGCCGCCTCGCGGGTCACCCCTTCGAGGGCGATTTCATTGGCGGCGACCTGGGCCGTGAACGATTCGATTCGGGCCCTGGCCGTGGCCAGCGCCTCCCAGGCCCGGGTCGCCGCTTCCGCCACTTCCAGCCGGGACTGGTCTTCTTCCAGGCGCTCCCGGCCGACGGTCTGCCTCGCCGCGCGCAGGCGAGAGCGGACGACGCCCTGCTGATAAAGGGGGATGGTGAGGGTCGCCTTGATCGATTTTTCATCGACCCGGCTCGAGTTGCCGGCGCTTTCGAACCTGCGGCTCACCTTGCCCGTCAGCTCCAGGCTGGGCAGCAGTTCGCCCCTGATCTCGTCCATGTTGGCCCTCGCCGCCCGGATGTCGAACGACGCCGCGATCACGTCCGGATGGTATTCAATGGCACGCGAGATGGCCTCTTCCCTGCCCGCCGGCAGGCCGCCCAAGGGTTTCGGCTGTATCAGGGTGCCCGGCTCCTCGCCGATCACCTTGCGGTAGGCGGCGCGGGACGCCTCCAGGTCGCCTTTGGCCTGGATGCGCTCGGCGGTGGAGCCGGCCAGCCGGGCCTCGGCCTGGCTCACGTCCGTGCGGGTGAGCTCGCCCACCTCGAATCGGTCCGAAACCGCTTCCAACTGGCGCTTGAGGAAGCGCTCGTTGTTGATGTTGAGCTCCACCACGGCCCGGTCCCGGACCACGTCCATGAAGGCGGTGGCGGCCTCCAGCAGCACGTCCTGCTCCTTGGCGAGAAGGCGGGCGCGCGCCGCCTTGACGGTGTTCCTGGCCTCCCGGGTGGCGGCCCGGGTGCGGAAGCCCCGGAACAGGGGCTGGGTGACGTTGAGTTCCAGGCCGCGCGGGGTGCGCATCTGGTCTCGCTTGCCGGTGCGGGTGCTGTTGAAGGTGTCGGCGCGGCCGATGTCGCTGGTGACCTCCACATCGGGACGCCAGTTGGCAAGGGCCTGGGGGACCCGCTCGTCGGTGGCTCGAAGGGAGGCGCGCTCCGCTCTGAGGCCAGGATTGTTCATGTACGCGGCGGCCAGGGCCGCCTCCAGGGTCTGGGCGAACGCCGCCGGCGGCATTCCAGCCAGCAGGATCAGGACAACGGGCATGCGTAAGATCACGCGCCACCCCTTACAAGCGAATGTTGCCGCGCCGGGACTCGAAGGTAAAGGAACGGGAAACACGGGCAAAGGTCAATAAGTCTTTGGTTTGTTTACGCTACGCAGGGTTTCTGGCGGTCGATTCCGGCCCCGGATTCGCCCCCCCAAGGGGGGAAAGCGATGCCAGGGCTCGCTAGAACGCGAACGCAGGGGCGCGGGCAAAGCCCGGCAATGGCGCCACATTCGCGTCGAAGACCTCGCGGCTGCCGAGCAGGCCGCCCACCAGGCGGGTCGCCAGCACGCCCTTGCCGGTGCCGCCGCCGGGGCCATCGACCACCGCCACCAGGCGCCCCCCCTCGACCAGCTGGTCGGCAATCGCCGGCGAGATTTCACCGATGGCGCCGCTGAAGAAGATCACGTCGTAGGGCGACTGCTCCGGATAGCCTTTCTCCAGGGGGCCCTCGACGATGGCGACGGTGTCGATGCCGAGTCCGCTGAGCGTGTCGGCGGCCCGTTTGGCGAGGCCGGCGTCGCTCTCCAGTGCCACCACGGTGCTCGCCATGCGCGCCAGAACGGCCGCGGCGTACCCGGCGCCACAGCCGATTTGGAGCACCACGTCGGTGGGCTTGACCCTGGCCTCCTGGATCAGGCGGGCGAGCACCACCGGTTTCATGAGGTGGCGGCCGCCGCCCACGGCCAGGTCATCGTCCACGTAGGCGATACTCTTGAGCGCCTCGGGCACGAAGGCCTCGCGCGGCACCTCGGCCAGGGCCGAAAGCAGGAGGGAATCCGTCACCCGGTTGGGGCGGATCTGGCCTTCCACCATGTTGCGGCGCGCCGATTCGAAATCCATTTCCGCGCTTCCGTCTTGTGCTTGCCGGGATCCGCCCCGGTATACCGCCCCGTCGCGGCAAACACAATGCCGCCCCCGGCCGGCTGCGGCCTCCCCGTCCTTGACCGCCTCCGGGACAGGGGCTAAGTTCCGCCCCCCGGGACAGGCATAATCACTTGCGGATTCCACTGGCGATCCGTAGGCTGGCGCGGTGGCAGAGTGGTGATGCAGAGGACTGCAAATCCTTGTACGTCGGTTCGATTCCGGCCCGCGCCTCCAGCTTAATCCGGAGTAGCTCAGTTGGTAGAGCAAGCGGCTGTTAACCGCTAGGTCGCCGGTTCGAGTCCGGCCTCCGGAGCCAACACGGCCGGGGGTTTGGTCTAGAAAAGGCCAGCCCCCGGTTCCTTCAAGTGACCATAGAGTGACCACCGGGAGGCGTTTCAAGGCCATTTAGCGGCCCCCTGGCCGCGATCTCCGAATCCTCACCCCTTTGGGGGAGATTTAGACGCGCTGGCGGGGCGCCGTTAGGGAGAATTGACATGGGTCAAGTGAGGATAGGAGGAGAGGGTGTAAAATGCCAGTCCATGTCCAATCGCAAACCCGAACCGGAACGCCCGCCTGATCCGAAACTGCGCAAATGTCTCAAATGCGGGGGGAGGTTCAAGTCGGAACATATCGGCGAGCGCATTTGCCCGAAGTGCAAGGGGGGGAGTGACTGGCGTGGGCCGAGTTTCCCTAATTGACCTGCCGGTT